>JBAQLX010000089.1:0-2604 GCA_049302315.1 Desulfosporosinus sp. | reverse complement strand
GTCCTCATATTCACTGAAATCATCATCTTCGGATTCTTCGGCAATGCTTAAATACTCCATTTGGATTTCGACAATATCACCTGTCTTTTTGTTCAAATAATATTTCCATTCATCCATGAGGAAATCCAGCCTATCGACAATTTCTTTCAGACTGACTGGCTTCATAGCTTGATCACCTTTTCCTTTCTCTAACTTGCCTGCAACCCTACACATATTATAACCCACTTAAACCATTTACAGAATTCTTAAAAGGCAGTTCCTTGGTTCGTATTCCCAACCTCACCTAAAACACCCAATCCAGCAACATTCTATTAAGGCCGCCGGGTGTTTGTACTGCTTTTTTGAGAAGGTTACTAGAATGGGACAAACTGACTACCCCTTTGAAATATTTTAGTTGCAACAGTCGTGCCCTTGTGATACTCATTTCACCGTATTTCTCATTAACTAAATCAATGACCTTGGTGAGAGTATTATTATCCCTTTGCGACTCAGAAATAAGATACACCGGCTTCAACCATTTTGTTGATCTCAGCAAAATGGTCGCAATGTCATATCCACTGTTTGTCTATACCATATCAAATATCTTTACGTAATCTTCATATATAAAATGCCGGTGTCTTGATTGGTTGTTTTCCTGTTTCAATATTCCACAGCCAACCATTGCTTCTACTATTTTGGCCGCAGTATTAAAAGAAGAGTTTAATTCATTGGCGACGGATGGAATCTTTATTATGGGACTCTTTTCAATATACTTATACACATGCATAGCATTCTTTGATGCCTTACCGAGTACCATTATTTTTTCTATATTCTTATTTCGTATAGCAATAAAGCTTTCTATCTGTTTTATAGAGTTGTCTGCCGCTACGATTATAGCTTTGATAAAGAATTTCACCCACTGTGCATAATTTCCGTTGAGCTGTGTGCTTGAAAGCCTATCAAAATATTCAGCCTTATCATGGAAGAGATCATATGACAGTGAGATAACCGGTTTTGATAACACTTTATTTTGCAATAGCACCAACATGGCAAGTATTCTCCCAACTCTGCCGTTTCCTTTTTCGAACGGGTGGATTATTTCAAATTGGTAATGAACGAGTGCAGACTTTATGAGTAAATCAATATTGTCGTCTGCTGTCATAAACTTTTCAAAGTCATCTAAAGCTGATTCCAGATCTTCCGGCGCAGTGGGATTGTACTCTTGTATATTTGAGGAAACATAGGGCTTTAGAAAAATTTGCGTTTCTCTAAACTTTCCAATATTCTTGCAGACACTATCCTTCAATGCAATGCCTTGAATTTCACATATTAGTTGATTTGATACCGCTTCCCTCTGAGCGTACTGCATAGCCGTCACGCAGTTTAATATAGCCATCGCATTTTTACTTTTCTCATTGTTAGAATCAAGGATATCATAAAAAGGCGTAGTTATCCCATCAATTTGGTAGGATAAATGGGCCTCTTTTTTCATGAGCAAGTTTATATATGTGTCAATATCTGGTATATACCTTGAAATGCCTTCAAGGATACCCAGAAGCCTGTGCGCTTGCGAAATCAGCATCATCATTTGCTCGTCCATCGGCAGCACGTTATCTGTTAAGCTACAAAGTGGTTTAGGAGTAAAAGTATAATAACTCCTTGAATCGTATTTTCTGGATATCTGAAATTCGTAATTTCCTGAATGATTAAACATAAACATGCTCCTAGGTCATTATATAATCATCATAGCATGTCGAATTCGTTTTTCAAGATTATATTGAAATATAAATCCCAAATATAGAGGCTTCTTTATTAAAATATCTAGCAATTTAAGCTATTCTATTTATGGCCTCTGTAACTCTATCATTGCTCAGCATCTTGTCAATGACACCGGGGCACCATTTGGTTAGACCGGTTACGGTGGTGATGCCTTCCGACTCTAAAATCTTGGTAATCTGTACGATACTGCTTCCTTCGAGGTAAAATCGGAAAATCCGTCTGACCAGCTCAGCTTCCTCTGGTACGATGACCAACTCGCTGTTCTTATCCTTGGTGTAGCCTAAAAACTTATTGTGGTTGACCGAGACGATGCCGTTCTCAAACCGTCTGATAAGACCCCACCGGGTGTTTTCACTCAGGTTCCGGCTTTCTTCCTGCGCCTGGCTGCTCAGGATGGTGATTAAAAGCTCGCCGGTTCCCTCCAGCGTATTTACACCTTCTTTTTCGAAGAAGACGGCGACGTTCTTTTCCTTGAGCTTGCGGATGTTCTGGAGGCTGTCCACTGTGTTTCTGGCAAAGCGGCTGACTGACTTGGTGATGACCATGTCGATTTTTCCGACCATGCAGTCCTCGATCATGGTATTGAAATCATCGCGCTTTTTGGTATTTGTGGCGCTTTTACCGTCATCGGCGTAGATTCCGGCAAACTTCCAGTTGGGATTGCTCTTTATTTTTTCAGTATAGTGGACTCTAAATAAGGTTTAATATTTAGAGTCCACTAAGCTATGGAAAACGGAGTTGCAGAAATTTTGCAATGAAAGTGGTTTGGAAGTTACCATATGCCATTTTCCGCCAGGCACGAGTAAATGGAATAAAATAGAACATCAACTATTTTCTCAGATAAGC
>JBAQLX010000088.1:0-2820 GCA_049302315.1 Desulfosporosinus sp. | reverse complement strand
GATATAGGACGCTCCGGACAAATATTGGCGAAAATGGCCACGAGTGCTTCCAGACTGAAACCTGCCACAAGCTTATGACGCTCCAGGGGAATGGAGATTTTCCTGGGATCCCGCTGCCCGTAGGCCTCAAGAGCTATGTTAATCAGCTTTTTCGCATCGTTCATAGCAGTTGCTGTATTAAACGCTATGTGTTGGGCTCCCGGGATCTTCATCATAAATTCTGTCGTTACAACCTTGGTATGGTAACATTCGGCAATAGTTTGGACCGAGGGATAAATACATTGAATATCCACTACCATGGCATCTAGGGCACCCGTCAGGATAGCCATTTCCTGAGAGGCGGAAGAGGTCGCCAAATAGACCCCCTCCCGCATGAGCAATTCATTGCCCGTACAGCAAATCCCGACAATATTGATTCCCTCAGCGCCAACCTTCTCGGCGTCCTCTTGCATCGCCCGAGCCGCAGCAACAACCATTTCACTCAACACCGGATTGTGTCCATGGACGGCAATGTTCACCATTTTGGAGTTAATTACCCCGAGATTGGCCTCGGAGACGATGGGTTCGGGAATTCCGAACATTACATCACTCAGAGTTGTGCCAATATATGAGCCGGCTAGGTCAGCAAGGGCAGTTTTCAGGCCCCCAAAAATAATATTTACAGGATCAGCGTCCACGCCCATAGCTGTTTGCGCTATAATTTCCGTGACCGTACCATCAATGGCTCGCGGCATGATATTGGTGTGTTGGAATTTCCGGCGGCGTCCCTCGGTAATAAAGCTGTCCAGGAAGGCCAGGGGCCGATCTTGATAGCGGCCAAAATCTGCATACCCCAACTCCACTACGTCTTGAAGGATTTCCTTGTCCTCACGGTCTAAAGTGCTGATCCCTAATTTCTCAGCTAATTTTAAAAGCTTAGCAGGTGATTTAAGCTCATAATCCGGGGCCTGCCCTTCAACTAAAGCATGAGCGGTATGCAGGATCTGGCGGGCATGCTCGGAGTGGGAGGCAGCTCCTCCGGCAATATATCTGACAAGGTTGCGGGATACAATTGTGTAGGCGGATGCGCCGCAGATTCCGCGACTCCCCGGACCCTCTTCCTTTTTAATTCGGCAGGGACCGGCAATACAAATTCGGCAGCATATCCCATTATAGCCAAAAGTACACTGCGGTTGTTGGGCAACTACGCGGTCATATACCGTCTCGGTTTTCCGATCCTGAATCATGTTCAGCATTTGCAGGGCGCCGGGATCTGTCGTCCGAAGGGGACTCTTAGGTTCAACGACGCGTGGTGCATTCGACGGTTGGGCAGTATGGGTCAAATCCCGATATCTGGGCATCTTCCGCCCTCCTCTTCTCCCTCATTTTCAATCCTTTGAAAAATTGTCGTGAGTTGAACTCCCAGTGATCCTCCAGGCAATTGGTCACTACCTGTATTTATAGACATTTCTAACAGTTCGTCGCAGTAAGGTATGCTGCCAATCAGCTGTTCTGAAGAAAAGCAGTCTCGAAGAAAATTTTCATCCTGGAGATGGCGAACTTTATTGCCAACAACGAAAACACGTGGGATACTCAAATCAAGAGCAAGTTTCTGTATTACTCTTACGGTTTGGACGCTGACTTTCGTCGCTTCCGTCACAATGACCAGGACATCGACGCCTTGTGCCGTACCCCGCGTGAGTTGTTCTATACCTGCGCCCATGTCCATTATGACCGTATCTTGTTCCCCAAGGATTAGGGAATTGACCAAAGCATGGAGAAAGCTGTTTTCTTTACAATAACAGGAGGTTCCTCCCCCTTTGAGGTTCCCCATCCGGAAAAACCGGAGGGGTCCCAAGGAGACACAATAGTTATCCAAGATGTCATCTACCTTGGGGTTTAGAGGATAATAGGTTCCCCTGCCCCCCATGCGTTCTTCAATCAGTTCTTTCATATCGACAATCGGTTTTAAATCCACAAGCAGATCATCGGATATGCCCAGCACTGTTCCAAGGTTGGCATCCGGATCCGCGTCAACCGCCAATACAGTGATTCCCTTTTGCGCAAGCCAACGGGCTAAATTGGCAGCAAAGGTAGTTTTTCCGACGCCACCCTTGCCAGAAATAGCAATTTTCACTGGAACTCTACTCCTTCTGTGTGTACAATAAT
Source organism: Desulfosporosinus sp. (assembly GCA_049302315.1). GTDB lineage: Bacteria > Bacillota > Desulfitobacteriia > Desulfitobacteriales > Desulfitobacteriaceae > Desulfosporosinus. Next base: position 672 of record JBAQLX010000088.1, on the reverse strand, counting down.
AAATCTAGTCTACAAACCCTGGAAAGGCCAGGGATGAAACGCCAGGCCATAAGCTCCCTGTCCGACATGAGTAGCAATAACGGCTCCGAGTTCAAACAAATAAACCTCATGTTCCGGATAACGAATCTTTAGTTCGTTGAGTAGGGTTGCTCCCTCTTCTAATCTATAAAGCATCTTGGATCATTGGTAAGTTACAGGTGTATAAAGTATATCCTAAAATAAAATGGGTGGCAATCAACAAGGTGTGTTTTCAGAGCTGAAGCATGATATTTTTTATTGGCAAGCAATCTTCAAGATTATCCCAATTCGAAGCATTTATTAATTGCCTCTTATTCATCCTTGACGTTAATGCCTTCATCACACATTACCTAACGAAGTTAGATCTAGCAATTCCGAGTACGGTTACTTTTTTCTCCAGAAGCTCACTATGTGCCGGCAAAACATTGATAAATCGACCTATTTGCATCAGATGATGACGACAGATCACAACATGTAGTCGTTCTTTGCTTCTCCCGTTATTGCCAAAGGTATACTCTACATCATTAATCCGCCGATATTCCTGGTTCCGGCCACCGCAATAATGCTGCTTTATATTTTCAGGCGTATGCTTGAGCAGCCCCATCGCTGTTCAAAGAGCTCATGCAGACTTTCTTCGATTTCTTCGACCTTGAT
>JBAQLX010000087.1:0-3901 GCA_049302315.1 Desulfosporosinus sp. | reverse complement strand
GGTTCAGAGACAGCACACAAGCAATAGCTACTTTGCGCTTTTCCCCGCCGCTCAAATGATCTGGTGGTCTGTCACGGAAATCCTGTATATTTAGTAAATCGAGGCAATCATTTACTCTTTTATCTACTATAATTTCATTTATTCCCATCTGCCTCGGTCCAAATGCAACCTCATCATAAACATCTGAACAAAATAACTGAGTATCTGAATTTTGAAATACAAAACCTATTTTCTGATGAAACGGTTTTGCAAATTTTGAGTTCTCAAGTTTTTTACGAGTTATCTCTTCGTTGTTGAATCTATATACTCCGCTATCCGGTGATATAATGCCATTGATTAATTTAAGCAGCGTTGATTTACCGCACCCGTTTGGGCCCATTAAAGCAATCGCTTCCCCCTTTTCGATCTTTAGATTTATATTATTCAAGGCATTGACACCTGTATATGAAAAGGAGACATCTTTAATTTCTATCATCTTAAACCTTTCCAAAATAAATAAATATTTGTACGATTCCAAAATTTATCATGATATATAAAAAGTCTGCAATTGTGAATCTAAAATTGCTATAAACATGGTATTCGCCGGTGAACCCTCGGCATTCCATAGCATCATACATATCTTCAGCCATTTCCTTTGACTTGATAAACAGGGTTCCGGCAATGCCAGAAACAGACGCATACTTGCTCTTATTTTTTCCTACAGACCTTAACTTTAATGCATAGAGCATATTTAGTGCAAAATCACCAAGCATACTAATGTATTTAAGCGTGATATCAAGAACAAGAATAAAAATATCCGGAACAAAAAATCTTCTCAAAGCACTTGTGATAGAATTCCATTTTGTCGAATGAGAAAGTATATTCATAGCTGTAATTGTCGCAAATACCTTGGCCGTTATCATGATACTGCTGTAGTTATTGCCCCAGAAGGCAGCTGGCAGCATAATAACAAATGTAAAGAAAGCCATCCCAAAACTTACTTTGAGGATTTTTACAATATCCTTTGCGTCCATAAGGCATAAAACAACAAGCAGATATACATTTATTACAATTACAAATGTAAAGCTTCGCGAAATCGAAAGAAATATTACAAGCATAAAAGTAAACGCAACCTTTAAAACGGCATTAACACTATATTTTGATGGCTTGCTAACGCTTTGGACCTTTATCCTTGACAGCATACGTAACAAAGACAGGATACTTTTATTCACAAAAGTATCCTTGTCTTTTGGGGGAGTATATATTTCATCATTAAACAGCCAATCAGGCATATTGACTTGGATAATACTATTATTATCCAAGATTGCTTCCAACTTTGTCTTTCTTATAACTACTGATAACTTTAAACAAAATAATTAATATTGCAACCCCTGCTACAGCAGATAATATGTATCCCGCAACATCAGGCAACCCCTTTATGACATAGTCAGTCATGATAGTCTCAAAGCTGAATCCGTTTTCCATTCCTTCCGGTACATAGCCGAGAGGATTGCCACCAGCTGTGACATCCTTTATTTCATCTGCGCCCCATTCTCCCCAGGCTGTACCCGTTGCCAGAAGCCCTAACGGAGATAAGCAGATCAAAGCTACAATTAACCCATAGATGGCTTTGGTCTTTTGTTTTGCTCCTTCAAAGATTGTACCAGGGGAAACCTTTTTTACGAATGCAAAGATAGCCACTGTAAATACGGCTTCTACAACACCCGCAACCAGAAGATGAGGGATTGTCATCGCAGGTATAGAGATTAATAGCGGATAAGGACTGTATAAGGGCAGTCCTGCTGCATTCTTGAAGAGCAGAGGCTGAAGGCCAAATTCTATTGCCGCACATAAAGCTGCAACATTGATGCCGATGTATGAACCCAATGCGATCCCTATGTATTCACCCTTTTCTGTTTTAGCTCTATCCTTAACGAATTTATAAACAAAATAGCCCAAAAAAGGTAAAACGAATGCCATATTAAAGCAGTTCGCACCAAAAGCCAATATGCCTCCGTCTCCGAACAGGAGCGCTTGAATCAGGAGAGCTACTGATACAGAGATACAGGCCGCATATGGGCCTAGCAGAATTGCAAGCAATGTTCCACCGATGGCATGGCCTGTCGTTCCTCCGGGTAGAGGTACATTGAACATCATTAATAGAAACGAGAAGGAGGCGCCAATGCCAAGCAATGGCATCTTTACCTTTGTTATTTCATCTTTGACCTTTTTTACTGCTACCGACCATACGGGGATCATTGCAGCACCCATAACCGCACAAGTTGATGGGCTTAAATAATTATCAGGAATATGCATTTTCAGACCACCTTTAAATAAATACGTTTTAGATACTGCCGCAATGAATGTTGCTAAATTGAGGTTTTATATCATAACTTTTATAGTATTTTTTGTTATGGCACAAGCCCTCATAGGGGATATAAAAGGGGATATAAAAGGGGATATAAAAAAATTTATTTTTTCGTTTAAAAATGCGCATTTTAAATGCGCATTTTTAAACGATATCAGCAAATAGTATTACTCGAAAATATATATTTTTTCACATTACATGCCCCGGATAGGGATGATGTCTATTTAATAAAACAGTCAATGGCTTTACTCAGATTTTCAATTGCTGTTTCATCGCCTGATTCAACTGCATCCACAATGCAATGTTCCATATGGTCCTTTAAAATTACCTTGCCAGCGTTATTAAGAGCGGCTATGACAGCTGACAACTGAATCAATACTTCGCTGCAGTCCTTTCCATCTTCTACCATTCGCTTTACTGATTCCAGATGCCCGCTTGCCCGCGATAGGCGATTTAGTACCGCTTTAGTATGTTGATGACTATGTTTATGCTCATGTCCTTCGTGGCAGCTATGAGAAAATTCTGTGCCATCAGATGCCCTATGGGTATGAACCGGCTCTTTTTCTCCCATAATCAATTTTCTCCTTTTGTTTAAAAATTATAATTTTTCATTTTCCTGATGTATCAGTATGCAATTCTTCTCCTGCATCCTAAAAGATCGGATCGAACATATCTTTAGCAGCGCCGCAGACCGGACACTCCTCAGGTGGTTCAGGGCCTTCATGGATATAACCGCAGATGCGGCATTTCCATTTTTTAGCTCTCTTTTGACCGCTGCTATCCCTGCCTAAACTATTGAGAGTCTCCCCGGTCTTTATCTTGGGCGCCATTATTATTTCGCCTACCAGAACCCCTTCTTTAAGGAAACTCTTTTTGTAAAAGTTTTCAATTGGATCCCAAACCTCAACCACCCGGCATTGGTCAGCCGGTATGTTAACCTCACCCACCGAAAATATCTCCAGGCCAAACGCTGCCAGCAAAGTTGCCAAAACCGGCTCAACATATTCAATCCAATCCCCGGCAGCATTCGCTCCGCCCACTCTCCCCATTGCCAGAGAAACAGGCCACAATCCTATTAAGCGATCACTGAATTGTGCTACATCACCCACAGCAAATACATTAGCAGCACTCGTCCTCATGCCAGCGTCAACAACAATGCCTTTATTTACCTGGATTCCAGCCTCTAACGCTAATTCAACATTCAGTTTAACCCCGGTAGACAGCAACACCAGATCAGCCGGTATAACCTGTCCATCCTTGAGTCGCACTCCGCTTACTTTGCCATCTCCCAATATCTCTTCGGTGGCCATACCGAGGTAGAGCTTTACGCCTTTATTCCGCATTATTTCCTGCAGCCGTAGAGAAGTTGTTTCATCCAATTGCCGGGGCATTATGCGCGGGCTGGCTTCTATAACTGAAACCTTTAATTCCTGGGCCAACATTTCCTGAACTGCCTCCAGACCCAGAACTCCGCCGCCGATAACCACCACCTGCTTGGCCTTACCTAAAGCCGCTTTTAATTTCCGGGCATCGACCAGGTTTCTCAGGGTAAAA
>JBAQLX010000086.1:0-3285 GCA_049302315.1 Desulfosporosinus sp. | reverse complement strand
CCACTAAACCATACAGTTCAAGATTTCGGGCATACCTTTCGATAAGCACCCCCTGTCCGACAGCTGCAACCGCTTGTTTGCCCGCAAGATCCTGAGGTCGTACTTGTAGTCCCAGTTGCCCCATACCAGCCGCTACTGCCCCGGAGGTAACAATAATGCACTCTATCCGTTTTTCCTTTAGTGCGGCGATCACAGCGACTATTTCAGCGATGGCCTGATCGTCCAACCCGCCTTGAGGATGATTTAAGCTGCTGCTTCCTATTTTAATAACTACTCTCCGAACGTCAAGCAATGTCACACGGAATACTCTCCTTCCATATCCTCTGCGCGCCGGGCACAGGCCTGTGCTGCTTTCATCACAATCTGAGGCAAGTCATCGTCTTTAAAAACACTCAGCGCTGCAAAAGTCGTCCCATTCGGGGAGGTTACTTGCTCCCGCAATTCTCCGGGTGTCTTCTGACTTTCAGTCACCATTTTACCTGCCCCAATGAGGGTTTCGCAGGCTAACAGCTCAGCTTCTTCTTCACTTAGACCTAATTGAACCCCTGCTTGGATTAAACTTTCGGTAAAAAGGTAATAATAGGCCGGCCCACTTCCGCTTAAGGCAATGAGAGCATTCATTTTTTCTTCCGGAATCCACAGAATACGTCCAATTGCCGCAAAAATCTGTTGCGCCGCCTCGGCCTGTTCCTGCGTAACATTTTCTCCGCGAACCAATCCCGTCATAGAATGCAACACCGCTGTTGAAGTATTCGGCATAGCCCGGATAACCGCAACGCCGGGAAGGTTCTTGTAAAATAGCTTTAAGGGAATACCCGCTGCAATACTAATGATCAATTTATCTTTTAATAAATAATTTTCCAGTTTCTCCAGCGCTTCAAGCACATCTTTTGGCTTCACAGCGATAATAACAACAGCTGATTTTTCCGCAAGTTCCTGAACTCCGGAAGCTATAATACCATACTTATCCGCCAAATATTGAAGTCGTTCGTCGATTCGTTCGTTAACTCTAATTTGGAGCTCTCTATCTGTTTTCTTAATTCCGCCGATGATGGCCTCCGCCATATTTCCCCCACCGATAAAGCCAATACTTTGGTTCATAAACTACACCCTTTCTTAAGTTAGCTCATCCTACATAAACGGCCTCCTCGTTTCTTTTGGGCGAGAAGGCTAACTTATTTCCAGTGAAGAATGATAGCCCGTAAGCTTCACAGATAACTAGCAACCCAATTTCTTTTTTAATACCAAAGCTGTGCGGCATGGCGAATATATGGAAACTCCCGTAAAGTTCCGGTTCATGTTCAGCTTATGGGTTTCGTATGTGGTATCATGGGATATGCGCTTATATCCTCCAAACCTCTCTTCATCTGTATCCATAGCAACCCTAAAGCTGCTGTTTTCTTGAATCGGGATTTCCAGGTCTTCGTATGAATCGGCAGGATGGAAGTTAAATATGAAAATAAAATCTTTCTTCCTGTAGGCCAGGACCTTCTTATTCTGATCTATCCAAAGCTGCTTGGGAACTCCGCCTCCCATAAGACTCTCTTCATACATAAGCTTTAGCATAGCGCTGTCAAAATTCTTAAGGTCTTCATATCTTAAGAGCGGACTGTCTGCAAGGCTCCAAAGTCTTCGGCAATGTTTGAAGCTCCAGCCGTTGCCCTCTCTTGGAAAGTCAATCCACTCCGGATGTCCAAACTCATTGCCCATAAAATTGAGATACCCTTCCGTGCCCAGAGATATGGTGACTAACCGCGCCATCTTATGCAGCGCAATTGCACGTTCCACCACCAGACTCTGGTCTCCCTTGTTCATATGCCAGTACATTTCCTTGTCCGCCATCCTGAAGAAGAGGGTCTTATCCCCAACTAGGGCCTGATCATGGGATTCAACATAGCCTATCCGTTTTTCTCCCGGACGACTTGTGGTAAGCTCATGCCATAGCTGATATATATCCCAATTGTCATCATTAACCTTAAGTATATTAATCCAAAAGTCCGGCATCCCCATTGCCAGACGATAATCAAATCCAATTCCTCCATCTGTCACAGGAAGACACATACCCGGCATACCGCTCATGTCTTCTGCGATGCTTAGCGCATCCGGCCTGATTTCCTTGATAAGCTCATTTGCAAACTGGAGATATGTGGTGGCTTCAATATCCGTATTAAGGCTGAAGTACTTGCCGTATTCGTTAAAAGCCGTTCCCAGACCATGGTCATGGTAAATCATAGATGTTACGCCGTCGAACCTGAATCCGTCAAAATGATATTCTTCTAACCAGAATTTTATACAGGAGAGCAGAAAGTGTATTACTTCATGTTTCCCATAGTTAAAAAGCTTCGAGTCCCAGGCAATATGGCAGCCGCGACTGCCCGAGTGGAAAAACTGGTGCGCGGTACCATCAAACTCGTTGATGCCTTCGGCGAAGTTTTTAACCGCATGGGACTGCACTATATCCATCAGGACGGCGATTCCCAAACTGTGCGCCTTGTCAACAAGAGACTTTAGCTCCTCTGGCGTTCCATACCAGGATGAAGCCGCAAAATAATTGGAAACGTGATATCCAAAAGACGCATAGTACGGATGCTCCATTATAGCCATTATCTGTATGGTATTATAGCCCAGCGCTTTTACTCGCGGCAGAATATTATCCTCAAACTCCTTGTACGTTCCAATGGCTTCTTTTTCCTGGGCCATTCCAATATGTGTCTCGTATATCAGCGGTGGTTTTTCGGCATCTACACGGAAGTTATCATCGCTCCACTTGTACGATTCCTCCGGAGCCCAAATCTGCCCGCTAAAATCGTTATTCCTGGAATCCTGGATTACTTTTCTAATGTACAGGGGAATTCGGTCGCGGTCGGTACCCTTGGACACGATGCGGATCTTGACACGTGATTTGTGGGCGAGAGTTTCTTTTCCGGGAAGATATATCTCCCAGTGCCCCTCCTCTTTTTTTGTGAGCGGGTGTGACACACGGTTCCAGTTGTTAAAATCTCCGATTAAAAACAATGCCTCCGCAGCGGGAGCCCACTCGCGATAATACCAGCCGTCCTCACTCTGGTGAAAGCCGAAGAAGTTATGACCGTTGGCGAAGTCCCCGAATTTGCCGGTCTCGCCAAGAAGCGATTTTTTAACCTGTGTGTAGCAATTCATACGAAGCATTATATCCTTCTTATAGGGCTCTAACCAAGGGTCAATTTCAAGTATTTTAAGACCCGCTTCAGCGTTATTGGAAGTAGTAGTAGTGCTATGGGAAGTACTTTTTTTCATCATACAGTC
>JBAQLX010000085.1:0-3376 GCA_049302315.1 Desulfosporosinus sp. | reverse complement strand
CAGGGACACTCGGCCATCCTTGGCCAGCGCTTAATTTATTCGAGCTAGGAGAAGCTGGATTGCTGTAGCCATTGTAAACAGGTAAAATGCTATTTCTGTGGCGATCAAAGCACGGGCAGTCAAATTTTCGGGCATGATGTCTCCTAAGTTGGCAGTGGCGATACTAGTAATACTCAGATATAAAAACGAGAAGAGTTGTGTCCAAAAGTTATCCCCTACATCCCCCTTAAAACTGGAAGGGAAAACTCGGTAGAGGAGAAGATATTCTGCGCTGAAAAGTAAGATGATGGAGACAAGGACTCCTGCAATGTGATTGAGCAGATGGTCGTGGGGGGCTTTGGAATTAACTAAGACACTGGTCACTGCGAAGGAAGCTGCGACTGAAGCGCCAATAGCATACCAAACGATAGATAGTTTAAAAATGATCTCCCCACAGCGGTCCATTACATGTTCGCTATCCGGGAAAAGGCTCAGGAAAAGACCCCCGGCTGCTCCAAAAAGCGCGGGAGATAAGAACTCCCAATAGCCAAGTTTGAGTGTCGGGTTCAAGGGAAGGATCAGTTTGCAGGGAGGGGCATAATATTGGGCGTTTGGAAAAGGGGGTTTATACCCTCGAATAATGCTCGGTTTCAAGGGATAAGTTTCATAATAATCCACGTTTGAACGACCACCTTTCCGCGGATGTATAATACCAGTATATTCCATAGAACAAGTTGGGGTTAAGAAATTTTGCACGTCGGAGAAAGTCAAATTAAAAAATACTTTGAGAATTTATTAATTAATAATTTGACCTTAACTGACCTTTGTAATAAAATAAAATTAATCGGTCAGAATATAATGGGTTTAATGCAGTACTAATTAATAATAAAGTTGAATAGGGGGAATAATAAATGGGTTATCTCGTCCCAATGGTTGTTGAACAAACAAGTCGTGGGGAGCGTTCCTACGATATATACTCTCGTCTTCTAAAAGACCGAATTATTTTTCTCGGCGGCGCAATCGATGATGATGTGTCTAATCTGGTCGTAGCCCAAATGTTGTTCCTCGAAGCAGAAGATCCTGAAAAAGATATCAATCTGTATATCAATAGTCCTGGTGGTTCAATCACTGCTGGAATGGCCATTTATGACACCATGCAGTACATACGTCCGGATGTTCGTACGATTTGTATCGGGATGGCAGCCAGTATGGGGGCCTTCCTCCTTACCGCTGGTGCAAAAGGCAAGCGGGTCGCGCTGCCTAATTCGGAAGTCCTGATTCATCAGCCATTAATCGGTGGGCATGGGATCTCCGGGCAAGCAACTGAGATTGAGATTCACGCTAGACAGTTGCTCCGCACCAAGGCAAAGATTAACAAAATCCTTTCTGAGAAAACCGGGCACCCCTTAGAGAAAATTGAGAAGGATACTGAACGCGACTACTATATGACAGCAGAAGAGGCAAAAGAATATGGTCTTGTTGATCAGGTTTTAGAAAAGTCTGAACAGACTAAGGAAACCAGGAAGTAAGTGGAACACCCTAAAGACAGGAATCCTATATAAAACGAGGACTATATGTCCTCGTTTTATATAATTTGCATATTTTTTACATTTATAATAAAATTGAGATTAGTTATTTTGACAGATAATGGTTAACTGCAAATTAGTAAGTGAATTAAAATCCATACCTAATAGATGCACATAAGTGTTAAAGAAACAGTGTTAAAGAAAACTTATTTCAGATGGATTTTTTAAAGGAGAGTATTAGTATGCGTAAAATTCGTAAAGCAGTGATCCCGGCGGCCGGGCTGGGAACTCGTTTTTTGCCGGCAACAAAGGCCCAACCGAAAGAGATGCTGCCCATCGTAGACAAACCAACCATTCAATTTATTGTGGAAGAGGCCATTCAATCCGGAATCGAGGATATTATCATAGTTACAGGACGCAATAAGCGGGCTATCGAAGATCACTTTGACCGCTCGATGGAACTGGAAGCGTTTTTGGAGAAAAATGCAAAAGATGAACTCCTGGATTTGGTACAGGATATCGCCCGGATGGCGGATATATATTACGTCCGGCAAAAAGAAGCGCTAGGCTTGGGGCATGCGATCTATAGTGCCCGAAAATTTATCGGCAATGAACCGTTTGCGGTCCTCTTAGGGGATGATGTCATCTATTCCGAAGTGCCTGTTTTGCGCCAAATGATGAATCATTATGAGCGCCATGGAGCCAGTATCGTAGGGGTTCAGGAAGTTCCTCTTCAGGATACGTCCAAATACGGGATCGTGGATGGCGAAAAGTTTGCCGATCGGCTTTATCGTGCCAGGAATATGGTGGAGAAACCCCGTCCGGAAGATGCTCCGGAAACTCATTTAGCGATAATGGGACGTTACATTTTAAATCCGGAGATATTTGATATTTTGAGCGTTCTTCAACCGGGGAAAGGTGGGGAGATTCAGCTCACCGATGGGATCAAGGAACTGGGTCGGCATCAGGAAATCCTGGCTTATGAGTTTGAAGGCCGGAGATATGACGTCGGAGACAAGTTGGGCTTTGTGGAAGCGACCATCGAATATGCCTTGCGCAGAGGAGAGCTCACGGAGGAACTTATGATTTATTTAAAGGATTTGGTTCAAAAAGCGGACGGATCAACATAGATCGGAGAGGGAGGTAGTTATCATCGGAACAACTATCGTAGTGGCAGAAGATGATGCCAGTATCCGGCAATTCCTACATATCTTATTGACGCGGGAAGGCTTTGGCGTAAAGGTTGTTGGACAAGGTGCGGAAGTCATCAATGAGTGCCATAATTGCAACCCGGATCTACTGTTGCTTGATATCATGATGCCAGGGATGGATGGATTTGAAGTTTGCCGCAAAATACGGCAAGAAAGTAATCTGCCTATTATTATTCTAACGGCCAAGGAAGACAATAAGGATAAGATTTTAGGACTTATTTTAGGATGTGATGACTATATAACCAAGCCGTTTGATAGCACGGAACTTATCTTACGCATTAAAGCGGTATTGCGCCGGGTTAATGAACACGGCCAGCCAGAAGGAAACGGGCGAAATATCGTGGAACTTCCTGGTCTTACTATTAATAATATCAGTAGAATTACTGAGGTTGGAGGGAAAGAGGTTGCTCTAACCCCCAAGGAATATGCCCTTCTTTGGATGCTGTCCAACCGTCCAGGGCAAGTCTTTACTAGAGAACAGCTCCTTTACCAAATCTGGGATTCAAACTATTATGGAAGTCCTTCAGTTGTCACTTCGCTAGTAAAACGCCTCCGAGAAAAGATTGAGCCAGATGTTGCTAATCCCTATTACATCAGAACTGTACATGGGGTAGGATACAAACTGGGTGTAAAGCCTTACTAAAGAAGCAGGCGTTACTA
>JBAQLX010000084.1:0-2560 GCA_049302315.1 Desulfosporosinus sp. | reverse complement strand
TGGTTTGCTTGTGGATTATAAAAGCGAGCATCAGGAATTAAATAGGGAAATGAGTACGAGTATGTAGAATATGGAGGGGAATAGGACGATGAAAAAATGGATGATTGCGGTTGGTATTATTGTTCTTCTGGGAGCGCTATTGGTCTCTGGGTACAATAACCTTGTGAAGATCTCAGAAGGAGTAAATGGGAGTTGGAGCCAGGTGCAAAACCAATTACAGCGCAGATCTGATTTGATTCCCAATTTGGTTGAGACTGTGAAGGGATATGCCGCACAGGAAAAAGCAATTTTTACTGAAGTTGCGGAGGCAAGAGCAAAACTGGCCGGTGCTGCAACAGTGACAGACGCAGGTAATGCAGATCAGGCTTTAACTGGTGCTCTGGGAAGATTATTAGCGATAGTCGAGAACTATCCACAGCTAAAATCGGATGCCAACTTTCGTGCCTTACAGGATGAGCTAGCTGGGACGGAAAATCGGATCGCCACAGCTCGAATGGACTATAATAATACAGTACAGGCCTATAATACTAAAACGAAAACTTTTCCCACCTCACTCTACGCTGGAGTCTTTGGTTTTGGGGCAAGGGATTATTTCAAACCGACTGGAAATGTAGAAAATCCTCCAGCAGTAAAATTTTAGAAATAAGTGAGAGACGAAGGGAATGAAACCACATGAAGAGGATACCCCTTCTTGCGGTACTGATCTTGCTATTATTAGCTATCTTCCCATTCAGGGCAGCAGGCCAGGACATTCCTCAACCGAGTAGTGATTTTTTTGTTTTAGATCAGGCCAATGTTCTTGATCAAACTACAGAACAACTTATTATTCAAACTTCTGCCTCGCTGGCACAAAAGACGAAAGCTCAAATTGTAGTCGTCACAGTAAACAGCTTGAATGGAACAGCACCTGAAGAATACGCCTTATCTATTCTGAGGGGATGGGGTATCGGAGATAAGAAGTTAAACAATGGGCTGCTAATCCTTGTATCCCCAGTGGATAGGGTCGCTCGGATTGAAGTAGGTTATGGGTTGGAAGGAGCCTTGCCTGATGCCAAGACGGGTCAGATTCAGGATGAGTATATGCTCCCGTATTTTCAAAAGAATGATTATAATCAGGGAATTCTGAATGGTTACAGTGCCTTGGCTCAAGTAGTAGCTAAGGAGTATCAAGTGACCTTGGACATCAATTCACCACAAGCGTTAGCCAATTCATCATCATCCGCATCCAGCAATCCTTTACCAATCTGGGCTAAAGTAATGCTCGTTATTCTGCTCTTACTTTTGATTTACGCCGATCATCGTTTCTTTAACAGTTTCTTCTTCGGTTTCATTTTAGGTATGTTACTTCGAGGTGGCAGAGGAGGCGGCGGCGGTGGCGGATTTGGCGGCGGCGGAGGTTCAGGCGGTGGCGGCGGCAGTTCTAGACGTTGGTAATCTCTATGAATTATTTGGATCCCACTCATTAATAATCACATTCCCCTCATAGCGCCCTTTCTCCAGCTGATGGCGGGCTTTGCGGTTTGCTACACTGTCAAAGATGATGGAAAAATCATAATCAGCGGGGTAGAGTTCACTGGCGGCTATCTGTAATTTCAGCCGTTTATGGTTAATAAGTTTTTTCTTTCCCTTAATCTGAACCCCAATTTCGCCTTTAGCGTTGGAGCGGGCGTAGACAATACCGGTTTCCTTTTGGGGATAGACAATTACGCTATCTCCAAGATTAAACTTCTCGCTGCGAGGCTGCACTTTGGGCTTTTGTTCTTCTTGTTTGACAATCTGCGGTACAATAGCGGCCTTAACAGGACAGGGATTACTTTGCTGCAATGCACCCCCGTATTGTATAGTTGAATTTCCATAGGCGGCTTCGTGAGCGCGGAGAAGCATGTGCTGTTGCATACCCAACCTTTCAGCAATATATAGCGCGCAACTCTCCCCAGCCTCTCCAATTTCGAGTCGGTAGAGCGGCAAAAGGCTCTCTTTGTCAAATGCCATGCGGGCATTTACAAGGCCGGGCTTATTGGCCGCGTATTCTTTGATTTCCGGGTAATGGGTTGTCACAACAAACAGGCACTTTTTAGCGTTCAGCTCATCTAAGATCGCAATTGCCAGCCCCATTCCTTCGGCCGGGTCAGTTCCGGAGCCAAGTTCGTCGAGAAGGACAAGGGATTCATGATTTGCCTGCCTTAAGATCTCGATAATGTTCTTCATGTGAGATGAAAAAGTAGACAGATTTTCCGTGATACTCTGTCCGTCGCCAATATCGCACAACACCAGATTGTGCAGGCAAAAAATACTGTTTTCATCTGCGGGAACATGCAATCCGCTCTGGGCCATAAGAGATAGAAGTCCTACTGTTTTTAAGGCAACGGTTTTGCCCCCTGTATTTGGACCGGTAATAACTACACCATTTATTTTGTGGCCGGCTTCAAAATTTACAAGGAAGGACGCTGCATGGGCAATCTGCTCAGGCAGCAGCATTGCATTAATGGCTATCAGGTCAATGACCTTCTGCAGATCCGTCATTGCCGGAAGCGGCGGGGTTCCAATCTGTTCAAGAATC
>JBAQLX010000083.1:0-3105 GCA_049302315.1 Desulfosporosinus sp. | reverse complement strand
CGAATCAATTGACGCCCTTGACCCTGATATTTATTTAGAATATGATCAATTGCTTCGTTGTTCATAATCCTCTCTGTCCCGACCTCCTTCTTTCCCCAAATCTATTGTCTGCTCTTTCACCTTAGGCGAGAGCAAAGCGCTTCTCACTTTCCTCGTACCTGACTAATCCTTGCCTTAACGTAATATTAAGGTGCCTTGATACTTCAGACGGGGTCAGTTCCAAAACCTTAACGATCTCTCCGCTTGTCAAAGGTCTTTCCCGCAAGAGCGAGATAATTTGGCTGTCCACCAATTTCTCGAGAACTGTTTCCTTAAACAATTTGCTGAACTCGTCACTATTGAAAAAATTATAATACACTTCCGCCGATTGAACGGGTATTCTCATTCTCTCCCTTTCCACCAGCCTAATGAAGGGGACGATATCAGCAACTGCCTGGATTCTGGACTTAAGGACATTTTCATCTATTCCTTCGCCCTTGCCGAGAGGTCCAAACTCCTTCACCTCTTTGCCAAAGTCATTCATCAATTCGGTAAACAGGATTCCATCACCGGCGGACATTGTTTCGAGCCTTAGTCTGCCGGGGTTCAGCCCAATATGCTCCATTATTTTCTTACAGAGCAGGACCATGTTCAGTGCATGATAATTCCCTTGGGTACCATAGCTGCAATCATTGAATTGACAACCGCCAATAAACACTCCGTCTAATCCCTTGAGAAAAGCCCTTAAGACAAATGACAAGTCAACCCTACCGGTACACATGACACGAATAACTCTGCTTTCAGTTGTATATTGTATTCTGGACACGCCAGCCAGGTCTGCAGCCCCGTATGCTCACGATTGGCAAAAAAAACATAATATTTTGGGTTTAAATTTAAGCTCAGCACTCATTCATCTCTCACCGCCTTATTTCGTAATCCCGTCTTTCTGCCTACCGAACCCCTATAAGCCGGCAACCGCTGCATCGATTTGGCTCAAGATCTGTTCATCAGTAAAGTGCTTCAGTTGGATAGCGCTGGTCGGACATACAGTGTTACAAAAACCGTCTCCCTTACAGAGAGCGGGATTAACCCTAGCCTTTCTGCCTTTTGGCGTCATAACGAATTCGATGGCGCCGTACGTACACGCCGTGATACATGCCCCACACGAAATACAGCTATTCTCATCCACTTCGGCAACAGCGCCGGAGGCAACAACTGAATCATGCGAGAGAAGCGTTATGACCCGGCCTGCGGCTCCATACGCCTGGCTGATTGTTTCCGATATTTGCTTGGGATAGTGAGCTATGCCGCAAAGATAAATACCATCGATAGTAAACTCCACCGGCCTTAGTTTGACATGAGCCTCTTTGAAAAAACCATCCTGATTGGTAGTTACCTTGAATAACTTGACTGCTTCCTGACTTCCCGCTGACGGAACAACAGCGGCAGCCAAAGCGAGTGTATCCGCATCTATCTCCAGCTTCTTCCCTAAAACAAAATCGGTCACGCTAACCCTTAAGACAGAGCGACCCTCCTCATCCACAGCTTGGGCCACCTGAGGCTGATCATTCTCCTCATAACGGATAAACCTAACGTTCTTACTTGCTGCTTCACGATAATAATCTTCTCTCAACCCATACATTCTCATATCCCTAAACAGAATATAGATATCCATCTCGGGCTTGAGCTCTTTAAGTTTCAAGGCGTTCTTGATCGACTCGCTGCAACATATCCGGCTGCAGTAGTTTCGCTCTTCATTCCTACAGCCTACACATTGGATCATCACCAGACTGCGGGAATCAAGCAGCCTTTCATCGCCATCGGCGATCTTTTCCTCTAACTCCAGGTTAGTCATTACCCGCTCATCTTCGCCATAAAGGTACTCCGTAGGTTGATATTCTTCAGCGCCTGTAGCGAGAATGGTCGCCCCATGTTTGATCTCGGCGATCCTGCCCGGAGCCTTAACCTTGGTCACAAAATTTCCTATATAACCACCCGTCTCGGTGATGGCAGCCTCCGTATAGACATGGATTGAGGGATGCTGATAAACCTTATGGATGAGATCCTGCAAGTGCTCCTGGACATCCAATCCTTCCAAGGTATAACGGATTCGGCGCGCCATTCCCCCCAAGTCTCTTTCCTTCTCCACAAGGTAAACCTCATGCCCCTGGTTGGCCACACTGAGAGCGCTGGTCATGCCGGCCAGGCCTCCTCCGACCACCAAGGCCGTCTTGTCGACGTTCAGGTTATATTCCTGCAAAGGCTGCAAACGTACAGCCCTGGCTACCGACATCCGGATCAGATCCTGCGCCTTTTGAGTGGCCACTTCCTTTTCTTTGGCGTGGACCCAGGAGCAATGCTCGCGAATATTGGCCATTTCCAGATAATAGTGATTAATTCCCGCCTCTCGCAAGGTGTCCCGGAACAACGGTTCAAGGGTCCTTGGCGAGCAAGCGGCGATAACCAAGCGATTAAACCCTTTTTCTACAGCAATGTCTGATATCTCTTTGGCGGAATTGGTCGCACAGGAAAACAACTGCTGCTGCGCGTAGACAACATTAGGTAAACCTAAGGAATATTCTACAGTTGCAGGTACATCTACGATTCTGGAGATATTAGCCCCGCAATGACAGACAAATACTCCTACCTTTGGCTCCTCTTGAGAGACATCCTTTTCCGGCGGATAGACTCTTTCCTTAGTCAGCCCCCCCCGTCGGTAGTCAAGGAGTTCACCGCATTGGGCTCCGGCCCCGCTGGCAGTATAAACCGATTCGGGAATGTCTGCGGGACCCTGGAAGGCTCCGCTGACAAAAATCCCCGCTCTGCTAGCCTCATTGGAATTAGCAAGGTTTGTTTTACAGAAGCCGTGTGAATCGAGCTCAATACCGAACTTATCCGCCATAGTCTGATTATCGGCAGGGGGATTTAAGCCGATGGATAAGACCACCAGATCGAATTCTTCTTCCTTCACGCCCTCGTCCGGCGTGGAATATCTGATTGTTACATTGTTGGTTTCCGGGATCTCTTTGCCGATCGAGACATAACTTCTAATAAACCGAACCCCGGGAAGCTGCTCTGTTCTTTGGAAGTAGCGCTCTAAATCCTTGTTATGGGAACGCACATCGT
>JBAQLX010000082.1:0-3497 GCA_049302315.1 Desulfosporosinus sp. | reverse complement strand
TTTGAGTGCGGTATGGCAGCATTTAGTAGTACCCGGACGAATTTCTCCGGAGCGAGTGATTGAGGCTTGGAGCTTCTCTCCGGCCCAGAGGTTTGGTTTGCAGGGGGGATCATTAGTCCCTGGGGCTCCGGCGGATATGGCGCTTTTTGATCCGGACTTCTCTGAGGTGATTGATCCGTTAACGTTGGTTTCCAAAGCGCGAAATACCCCGTTTTTGGGTAAAACCTTACAAGGGTTTCCGGTCATGGTATGGGTGGATGGCCGACTGGTCCAGAGAAATCGTCAGGTGCTATAACATTATGCGAGGTGCGAGGCTCGAGGCGCGAACTGCGACATTCAATGTTCGAATAGAACTTCATGCATCATGCATCATGCATCGTGCATCGTGCATCGAGCATCGAGCATCGAGCATCGTGCATCGTGCATCGCAGAAGGGGGTGGGTGAGATGCTCACAGAAAACTTGGTGGTTATTCATGAATGCATGGGAGAGGAAGAGCAAAGGCTGAGGCGCCTGGTTTTAAAAGGACCGATTGCCAAAACTGCGCAGGCTGGACAATTCGTAGCTGTCCAAGTTCAGGATTCTTCGATCTTGTCCTTTGATCCCTTGCTGCGGCGACCCTTCAGCTTAGCAGAAATTTCGCCGGATCAAGACGAAATTACTTTGCTTTACCGGATTCAAGGCCGGGGAACCGAAATCTTGGCTCGAGCACAGCGCGGGGAGCGGCTCAGCGTTATGGGGCCCTTGGGTAAGGGCTTTTCTTTGCCGGGAGCAGGGGAATTATGGCTGGTTGCCGGAGGAATTGGCATATTTCCACTTTATGCTCTCGCGCAAAGCGCACTTGCTCAGGGTCTGCTCGTTCGTTTGTTTTGGGGGGGAGAAACCCAGTCGTTTTTAAAAAGTGCGGGACTTCCCGCCTGGCGGGCCCTAGGGATTCCGATGCACCTCAGTACGTTGGATGGTACTTTAGGGGATAAGGGCCTCGTGACTGGACCGTTACTTGGACGTTTAGTTCAGATGTTTGAGCAAACAAAACAGGCGAGCCATTTGAGCTCTGAACGGGAGCAGATTAGTGCAGCTGCTTGTGGTCCGAAAAAGATGATGCAGGCAGTTACGGAACTATGTATGGACTTTGCGGTCCCTGTGCAGGTTTCTCTGGAAGAACGCATGGGCTGTGCAGTGGGAGCCTGTTTAGGCTGTGTCTGTACCCTCATTGATCAGGCAGACACGCTAAGCCATAAAAAAGTATGTCAGGATGGACCGGTTTTTCGGGGGGAGGAGGTTGTCTGGGATGCATCCTGTTGATTTTACTACCGTGCTGGCGGGAATCACTCTCAGAAATCCGGTTCTGACCTGTTCGGGGACCTATGGGTTTGGGGAAGAGTATGCCGCTTATTGTCCTCCGGAGGCCTTGGGAGGCATAACCCTGAAGGGGATTACCCCCCTGCCGCGGCTAGGAAATGCAGTGCCCCGCTTGGCGGAAACGCCGGCAGGTTTACTCAATGCGGTCGGGTTGGAAAATCCGGGACTGGAGGAATTTTTAAGATCCTATTTGCCAAAGGTTCGCAAAATGCCAACCGCGGTGATAGCCAATATTTCCGGTTTTTCCCTGGAAGATTATGAACATATGGCTCGTGCATTGCAAGTGGATTCCGGGTTAGCCGCGCTGGAAGTTAACATTTCCTGCCCCAATGTCAAACATGGGGGGATGCATTTTGGAACAGACCCTCAGAGCGCTGAAGAGGTGATTGCAGCGGTTAAGGCAGCAACGGCTCTCCCAATCATTGCCAAGCTATCCCCTAATGTCACAGATATTGTGGGAATGGCCCGTGCTGCCCAGCGAGGGGGAGCGGATGTCCTCTCACTCATAAATACCCTATTAGGGATGCGGATTGACATAGAGCAACAAAGTCCCTTGTTAGCCAATACGTTTGGAGGGCTATCCGGGCCGGCCATTCGACCTGTTGCTGTCCGTATGGTTTGGCAAGTGGCTGAAGCGGTCGATTTACCGATTATCGGTATGGGTGGGATTACCACTTGGCAGGATGCGGTGGAATTTCTCTTAGCAGGAGCAACAGCTATCAGTGTCGGTACTGGGAATTTCGTCAATCCTCAGGCTCCGCTGGAAATTCTGGAGGGAATAAAAGCATATTGCGAAAAACACGGGCGGACTTCCGTGCGTGAGTTAGTAGGATTGGCACATAAGGCTTAGCTCAGAAACGGAGGAATGGTGAATGGAGGCAACATTAAATAAGCGAATTATAGTGGCCCTGGATGTTCAAGGACGCGATGAAGCTTTAACCCTGGCCAAGGCTCTCCAAGGGAGCGGATGTTGGCTTAAAGTGGGCATGGAACTGTATGCCTATACGGGTCCGGTGATGATCCAGGAACTGAAAGAGATGGGATTTCCAATTTTTCTGGACTTGAAGCTTCATGACATTCCCACGACGGTAGAACGGGCGATGCGTGGATTCGTTCAGTATGGTGTGGACATGATCAATGTTCATTGCAGCGGCGGGTATGAGATGATGGCCAGGGCTGTTCAGGCTGCGCGGGAAGCCGGGAGTAAGCAAAATAGCGTTCCTAAAGTGATTGGGGTTACAGTCCTGACCAGTATGTCTGAAAACCAATTTAAACAAGAGCTGGGAGTACAAAGGAAACTCCCGGAACAGGTGCTGGCGCTCGCCAAACTTGCCGAAAAGGCAGGCCTGGACGGGGTGGTCGCTTCGGCCATGGAGGCGAAGGAGCTCAGACGAAACACGGAACCTGGTTTTTTGATCGTTACACCAGGGATTCGTCCAGCTTGGAGTGAAGCTCAGGATCAAGCACGGGTCCTCACCCCGGATGAGGCTTTGGCGGCAGGGAGTTCATTTCTTGTGGTCGGAAGGCCGATTACCCGTGCCGATGATCCTCGTCAGGCTTTGGAACGACTTTGGACACGGTAAAAAGGAGAGAAAAAAATATAATGGAAAAACAAATGAACCCAGAAGGAACTCAACTTACACCCGATGAATATCTTGAGATATTTCGAAAAAGTGATGCTCTGCTAGAAGGGCATTTCCTGTTAACCTCAGGCAAACACAGCACTCAATACATGCAGTGTGCTCAAGTACTCCAATATCCGGATCGGGCAGCCATACTTGCCAAGGGACTGGCCGTGTCGTTTCGCGACATGGAGATTCAAACCGTCGTCGGACCTGCGCTGGGGGGGATTTTGGTGGCCCATGAAGTCGCCAAGGCCTTAGGGGTGCGGGCACTCTTTACAGAACGGGAAAACGGAAGCATGCGTTTGCGCAGAGGGTTCACACTTTCCCCTGGAGAACGCGTCCTGGTCGTTGAGGATGTGATTACGACTGGTGGTTCCGTTCGGGAGGTGCTTGCTGCTGTCCAGGAATTCGAGGCTATCCCGGTAGGTGTCGGTATTCTTGTTGACCGAACGGGGGGAACAGTAGATTTTGGATTGCCGATGGCCTCTCTCATTCAGCTGCACATCCAAGT
>JBAQLX010000081.1:0-2924 GCA_049302315.1 Desulfosporosinus sp. | reverse complement strand
ATGTTGGAACGTAAGGCTTGACTGGTTAGATTACACTTCATATTTATGATATATGTCTCAAAGGTGCGCAGACACGTTTTCTTCTCAACTGACTACCTTATATATAAATGTCATGTCTATGATTTCCGCGACACATGATATGATAACTAGCTCCAGGATACCAAATACGCGCTTCCCTCGGCAATAACATCTTCCCCTCTCCCAGTATTTTCCCTTATTTTAGCATACATATAAAGTTTATGCCTTTGAAATTTGTCGAAGGAATGAACATTGAAATTGCGACAAATTTCGGGACGTACCAGTCTCCTTTGGGAGGAAAAGGTGACCCCCGAAGATGAACTTCGAAGGCCTTTTCCGACCCGAGCATTTATTTGGGGGGTGAGAAAAGACCAGTACAAAAAAGCAAAAGACCCGCCCGTAGGCAGGACTCTTAATTGATGTTATACCCTTAACAAGGTAGTTTAATCGCTCATGAGCAATTAAACAATTGAGTTTCTCTTTACAATAAAAGTATATGGATGGATAGCTTATTTGTCAACATAAATTTTTAAAAACTTAGATACATTTTCTTGAACAAATCCAAGATTAGTTTCTCCAATATTTTTCCGACCATAACCATTAATATTTTCCAATCTACGATAATGAACAAATCTTAATTGATCAAACCTAAAATAAGACCTTTTTTCAATTTCTGATGTATTTTTGCACGGCAGCCCCAAATCATCCAAATATAATTCAAAAAGTCTTAATGGTTCACTGCTTAATGGAAGAATCAAGTACATATTCGCCTTAATGTCAGATAGAATGATAGCATAATGACCATCTGATAATTCACTACAATAGCCAAATCCGAAATTAACATGAACTAAATCGCCTATTCTCAAATTGTATGGATAATTTTTGGGCAAATATTTCCTTTTCTTTTCCAATAATTTAGGTCTTTCATCAGGATTGCAGTTTTTTAATTGCTTTAATATTTTCTTTTCTTTTCTATCTTTAATTGTATCTGTTAATTTTTTTTGTGCCCACTCAACGAAATCAGATATTTCTTTATCATTTAAATTAGATAATAATTCGCCTTTTAGATTGCCTAAGAGCGAATCTAATTGTTTTAAATCATTTACGTCCATTTCGATCCCCCAATCCATCCAAATAATCTTCGACAGAATAGAGGATAATCCTACATAATAAGGAATTATTATATTTATATATCATCAATTCAGAGAGGATTCTTGAATGTATTCCTTTGAAGGGTGGCACTCCGGCTAACCGCGTGTTACCGAAATCTGGGATATTATGAATGTAGTAACCAGACTTCGGTAACACGCGGGACGTTAGTGCGCCAAGCAAAGTTTGGTACTTCTTGCAAGGTGAAAGTCCTTGCTGGGTAAGGTCTAGCCAACCACCCATATCGAGTGTTGCGCCGAAACTGGTAACAGCAAGGTGAAGTGTACACAGAGAACCATATAAGGGCATAGGGAGGACCGTAACTCCTGAAGCACATTCAGCCCCGTTAACGCGAAAAATGCAGAGGGCGACGTATTTAACGTTACGGAAGCCAACACAGAGGAATCGAAAAAATCGGCGAGATTCTCGAGGGTCTGCAGGGGTCAGAGAACGTGGCATGTATGAAGAGAAGTATAATGTAATCCTTGAATTTCATTACCGACCAAAATATCTTCGATCAAATATTTAAAAACATCATCATATAAATCATCTTCGATATGTCGATACTTCTTTTTTCGTATATAATCTCTGACATCTTGATCAAATATATTAGTAGGGACAATATTCATCAAACTAGAGTCTCCCGTTTTCTTTATCCTTCTTTATTTGAGCAAACCAATCTTGAAGAGAAGTTTCTTCCTTTTTCCCTTCTCTCATAAGTTTAACTTCTTTTAAAGATTGTCTTAAAGATTCAGCGGGAGGACAATATCTATTATTTAACATTTCACTTTCTAATATACTCATTTTTTCTCCCTCCTCTTGAGGACTATCATTTTTCTTCTTGTCCATATCATATCACCTTCTAAATACTGTTTCAATACTATATGTCTAGTTTTACCAATTTAGAAGGAGATAATCGTGCAGTTGTAGAATAATGTAAAATGTTAGAAAAGGAGAGGCCGTATTTGAATGTATTCCTAACAAGACGGATACTTCACATAACTTTTAAAGATTCATGAGGGTCATAGATAGAGAAAAAGCCATTGATAAAATCAATAGCTTGAAGGAACATAATAATTCGGTTCAGAATACCGAACCTCATGAATCTCATGTTGTACTGAGCCGTCTGCCGAGCGATAGTCGGTCTATGGGAATTCAATCTTTTCTATCCGGGTATGAATTTTCCTGGTAAGGTTGTTAAACGGGATTTTATCTCTTCTTCATCAAGAATGGCAAGCAAAACCCCTAAAAATGGGTAGACTTTCCCCCTCCCCAGAACGGGTAGTTTTCCGTAGCTATTTGGTTTCTCAGCGCTTATGGGCTTGTCGCTGTAGGCGAAGAAAAAGGAACAAGAAACGAAATAAGAGTAGTACTTCCACAGGAACGGCAGGTTTTAGTGGTTTTCGGGACTTTAATAATTGGAGGTAAGGATTTGTTTCCGGTAAGCCTCATACATTTAAAAAGCTTTGACTTAAATATTACGGCTGCTGAGGAGACCATAATGCCGGATCTTGACAAAGTGATCGGAAAGAACATGAAGAAGAAACCGTCTGGAAAACTCAGCAACATCAAGAGTCGTCACTTTTGACTTATTGTTATCCTTATAGTCCTTCCAGGCAAAACTAACCGCTTGACCATCAAACGCCAGAATTCCAGAGTTACTAATAGCGATTCTGTGAGTATAGCGTCCCAGATAACGTACAACATGCCCCGGTCGCAGCCCATAAACCTGTCTATACTAATCGGTGAAAGTCCGG
>JBAQLX010000080.1:0-3380 GCA_049302315.1 Desulfosporosinus sp. | reverse complement strand
AAGTCTTCAGACCGATATGCTACAATACATTGAGAAAGTATAATTTAAGGGAGATTGTACCGATGCTCAATGTACCAAACGAAGAATATATTCATTTGAAATCCATCTGGAATTCCCTTAAGGGATTTATTGACGAGAAAACAAAGCGTCTTTTTGCAGGAGCAATAGTAAAAGCGTATTGGCATGGAGGAACAAAGCTAAGTCATGACATAACTGGGCTACGTGCTGCCTCAATTAAATCAGGTGTCGATATTATTAATGGCAAAGAAGAATTCATACCTGATAGGCAGAGAAAAGTAGGTGGCGGGAGAAAAAGGATTACAGAAATATATCCGGAAATAAAAGATGAACTTGAAAAGCTGATAGCGTCTGCTACCAAAGGCGATCCAGAGTCTCCATTACTATGGACAAACAAAAGCACCACAAAGCTAGCGGAAGAATTGACAGCGATGGATTATCCAGTGAGTAGTACAACTGTGGGAGATTTACTCAACGAAATGGGATTTAGTTTGCAGAGTAACAAGAAAACCATAGAAGGCAGTAATCACCCCGATCGAAATGAGCAATTTGAATATATAAATGAAAGAGTCAATAGTTTTCAAGATGCTAGATTACCTGTCATATCCGTAGATACCAAGAAGAAAGAACTTGTTGGAAACTATATTGCGAGGTAAACGATTGAGCATAAGCACTATAGTCTTTAAGAAGCACATTCTCCATACTCAAAAAGTGCTTCTGCCCCGATGGACTAAAGAACTGGCGAAGATGTCCTTTAAATATTATCCGATCAAAACCGTGCAGAATTCCCTTGATTTGATCGTGATAATTATTTATACTCTTCATATAGCCGTTACCTCGCATTCAGTGTTTTATCACTGCCCATTATATCATCAGATATCTTGGGACCAGCAATTTAGTTGCCGATTTATTGAGGAACGGCTATTTCTTTTAAAGACAAAATGGAACAACGGTCCTTGTTGCCTTTGGAATGACGAATAAAAATCCGCATATTGGCACTGTCAATATCGGAAACTTTGAGATGAGCAGCTTCGCTGACTTGGGAGACCGGCTGAATAAATGGTAGAAAGAATAGCTTTGTGTTTGAGATTATTAGTAACTTTGATGATCTGAAAAACTTCTTGCGGAGTTAAAATAACCGGAAGAGAGTATTTCTTTTTCATTCTTGGAACATGTAACATGTTCCATTCCCTGCAAAGTGCGGAACTGACAAAAAGAATTTGATAGCTCCATAAGCGGAATTCACGTAAGCTTAAACTAAGTTTTCTTTTGGTAATAGAATGATGAAGAAAAGCCCTTACATCATCGTACCCGGCAGGCGTAGGGTTTTTGCCGCAAAATTCCGCAAAACAGCGGATAGGTCCCAAATAAGTTTTTTGAGTGTTTTTGGCAAAGTCCTTTAGCTCCATTGAGGTAATCATTAATCGAATAAAATCCTGCATAAAGAACACCTTCCCTTTTTACTTTAAAAGATAAAGGAAGATGTGATAAACCGGTAGAAGAAAATTTAAAAAGACTACCGCGAAGCGGTTTAGTTCAACGGAGCGTATCTGGCTTTGTGCCTTCGGCACTCCGTCGCCCAAATCCAGCCTGACGACTGGACTTCAGATACGCTCGGGACGTTATACACCATGCCTGTGAATAATCTTAACAGCTGCAGGGGGAATTTAATAGAATATGGAAGTAGTAGGGTCTAAAAGCGGCGTTTTAATCAGATTAACAGAGGAAAGATGGCTTCATATTACAGAAGAGCATTCAGAGATGGCAGGCTATTATTTTGAAGTCCTCGAAGCGGTGGAGGAGCCAGAGGCAATTTATGAAGGTAAAGCGGGAGAGTGTATAGCTGTAAGAGAAGTAGAGAAAGGCAAGTATATTGTGGTGGTCTATAAAGAATTGAGTGAAGGAGATGGGTTTGTGATTACTGCCTTCTCAACGAGGCGGAAGATACAACTTGAAAAGAGGCGGAAGATATGGGAGCGGTAGAAGTAAAAAGAATATTGAATCTAGTCCCTGATTTGTTGGAAGTGCCATATCCAAGAATTTGGACTTCATACGATAAAGAGGTTGATGTATTATACATCAACTTTAAGAAGCCAGGTCACGCAGATGATTCTGAACTCACAGATGATGATATAATAATCAGATACGAGAAAGGAGAAATTGTAGGAATTACTATACTCAATGCAAGTAAGAGAAAGATAGGATATGGGCACGGCGTGTAACACAGCATAAAAGGTTCGTGCCTTATGGCACTCACCCAAATTTTTGCTTCGCAAAAACTTCTTTTATGCTCGGAACGTTGTGCGAAATTGACGGCAAGATTTTTAATTGACCATGATGATCCGCTATATCACGTGTCAGCCATAGCCAATAGACAGCATAATCCTTCCATCTATTCTCTGATTTTAATAAGTTATATCCCAAATATGAAAAAAGGAAAGCTCCTTCCGGAGCGTGATTAGGGTCTCGACTAAGTTGTCCGTTAATATAGTTCTGCCATTCCACATGTGATTTTGCCATGTCATGACAAATCCCGGCTAACCCAGCTAGTCTGATTAATAAAACATCGCTATCTTGAATTCTTTCCTCTATAAAATCTTTTACTCCGTGAAGATGATCTTTGAGCCAATAAATCTTACCATTTTCACTGGGACGGGCCACACATTTTTCAAAAGGAATTACACTAGGCATATTAAATCCTCTCCAAACATGGCAAGTTTTAGATCTAATAGAGTGTCCATTTTAGGGATAAAAGCTATTGATTTTTCAAATGTTCGATTTCCTTTGTATTCGTACAAATAACCTCCTGCTCGACAATAATACCGATCAATTTGAAGCACAATCTCTTTGATTAGGGCAGTAGGAACAACTGTTTTAACCTCTATTACCTTCTCATCAGTTTCAGTAATATAAGCCACTTCGGAGTATAGGCAGGCTACAGGCGGAGGTACTGAGAGGTATATATGCGCTATGCAGAGCGGTTTCAATTCCTTATAGGCAGGCTACAGGCCATCATAAATGGTATCGACGTAGGAAGTTTCCCTGGTTTCAATTCCTTATAGGCAGGCTACAGGCGACTTGAAAGAGTCCCTCTTTTTTCTGCACATTTTCGAGTTTCAATTCCTTATAGGCAGGCTACAGGCTAGGTGGGAAGGTTTCACGCTTCTTATCGTCTTTAGTTTCAATTCCTTATAGGCAGGCTACAGGCGGGGACCCCGGAGTTATTTTTATGGATGAGATAAACAGGTTTCAATTCCTTATAGGCAGGCTACAGGCGTCGATCATGTCCGACGAGGAGCTAGACGAATTGGAAAGCTTCAACCACCTCAGCGAGTTTCAATTCCTTATAGGCAGGCTACAGG
>JBAQLX010000079.1:0-1819 GCA_049302315.1 Desulfosporosinus sp. | reverse complement strand
ACCTGACAGCGATCGGGCATGACTTGTCAGGGCATGACATTACCTATGAAAATGCTCAGGCAAGGGAACGGACGCAAATCCTGATGGATATCGCCAATCAAGTCGGCGGACTTGTCGTGGGAACGGGGGATTTATCGGAATTAGCTCTTGGCTGGTGTACCTATAACGGAGACCAGATGAGCATGTATGGAGTCAATTCCGGTGTCCCAAAAACACTTGTGCGTTATTTGGTCACTTGGTATGCGGAGGAATCTGATCAACCAAATACAAAAAATGCTTTGTTGGATATTTTAGAGACCCCAGTCAGTCCGGAATTACTCCCACTTGATGAATTGGGAAATATTGAACAAAAGACGGAAGACATTGTCGGTCCGTATACTTTACATGATTTCTTTCTCTATAATATGCTGCGCTTCGGATATACTCCTTCTAAAATTGTGCTGTTAGCGGAAAATGCGTTTGAAAACTATGAGAAGGAAGAGATTGTCCACTGGCTCAAGGTCTTTTGTCAACGGTTTTTTACGCAGCAATTTAAACGCTCTGCTATGCCCGATGGAGTCAAAGTTGGCTCGATATCGCTCTCTCCAAGAGGGGATTGGAGAATGCCGAGTGACGCCAGCGCTGAGATTTGGCTTAAATTTTGACATATTTGAAATCAGGCAATAGAAAGGTGGTTTACGCAATGAAGGATAATGTGCGGGATTTTAAAGTTTATAAGGGAAATGGAAAAACTTCGTCTGTATTTATGCCACGCTTTATTAGAGATGTAAGAACACCTAACAGCGAACGATATTTAATAGTTATGGGTGAGGATTTTGAATTAATAGGTACCTTGGATTTGCACATTTTCGATATAATTCAAGCCACTTTAGTGATTGTCCCAGACGTTGACCAGGATACGCTGGAATTATTAATAGGTCTTATCAAAATGGAACTATTAGCGCCATTGGAATTAGATATTGAATCTTTTAATATTTTTAAAGGAGTTACTAATTGCATAACCCTGGATGAAGAAGATTTTTTCGATGAAGACGATGATGATTAAGCTATTGAATCTTTATACATATGTATGTATAATTATAAATAAAACTTTTTCCAGACGGAGTTTCACTTCAGCTGAAGTTTAGCTGAACTTATCCAGGGGAGAGTGGAGGGTCAAGATATGAAGGTTGGTGTTCTTGGGGCCACGGGGTATGCGGGACAGGAATTGGTGCGTTTATTGAAACGCCATGAGGAAGTGCAGGACTTGTACCTCGCTTCATCCAGTGCAGCCGGGGAGGATTATGAGTCAGTATATCCACATTGGAGTGGTCAAAAGGTGGGGAGCTTGCATGATGAAAACGTCCCAGATCTGGATGTGCTTTTTTGTGCACTTCCTCATGGGTTGACGGCGGCAAGAGCGGGTTCTTTTTTAGCGCGAAATATTAAAGTCATTGATCTGGGGGCAGACTTTCGGCTGAATTCTGCTGACGTATATGAGGAATGGTACAAAATTAAGCATCCTGCAAAAGACCTACTGGCAAGCGCCACGTATGGTTTGCCAGAACTATATCGTACGCAGATACGGGGACAATCCTTAATAGCGAATCCAGGTTGCTATCCAACGGCAACCTTACTTGCTCTAGTCCCCCTGCTTCGCCATAAATTGCTGCAAACAAACTATTTAATAATTGATGCCAAGTCGGGTGTATCCGGGGCTGGCCGCGGGGTCTCGCTAGGCATGCACTATGCTGAAGTTAATGAAAACTTTAAGGCTTACGGGGTGGGAAATCATCGTCATACCCCGGAAATAGAACAAGAACTGTCCCGGGCTGCAGGG
>JBAQLX010000078.1:0-4647 GCA_049302315.1 Desulfosporosinus sp. | reverse complement strand
CGTCTGATTGCCGAGACCATCATTGGGGATTGCCTCATGGGATTAGCGCTCATCCAAAATGAGTCTCCGACCAGATCACTAGGAAAACACAAATTAATGGGCTACCACCTGGAACGGCGTTTTGATCTTCTTCATTGTTGGGAGCAGTCTCTAAAGTCACAGGACTTGTTTTATGAACAGCATATTGTCATCCCATCTTCCTATAGCTCCCAATAGGGAAATTTAAATCTGAAGAACACCCTTTTCGTAGTTCTGAGAAGTATCCTTACTTTAGATCAATACCATTCTTCTTTAAATAATCCTCTATCTTTCCCCTTTCCTCCACTCGCACGTGCACAGTAGGTTGCATTTTTTCTTCCAGTACCCCATTCCAATTCATGTAAATAGTTTGACTATATGATTTTTTCAAGATGGGATCATCATACTGTAAGTCTACAACTACATAATGCGCGTTAATATTAAATTGTTTAGGGTAAATCTCCTCACCAGGTATGGTCATAACCAGGCTTGATGAGGAATCTTTGGGAATTTCGTTGACAATCGCCGATTCATCATGATGAATCGGCTTTCCGGTTAAACGATCATCAAAAACAATTGTCTCGCTTGAAAGATTAACAGCTGGATGCATTCCGACATTGGTGAATTTCAACTCAAAACCAAGTTCATCACCCAAATCAATTTTAGGCGACTCTGTTAATATGAAATACGGTCTTGCTGTCTCCTGTTGTGCTTTCCATGCTGCCACCGTTAAATAGACCGTAATTAAGGCCGTAAGCGCTAACACTGCCGTCGCTATCGTCGAGATAATACTCGACCATTTCAGTAAGCGCTTCTTGCTTGCTTTTCCCAACCCAGGCTCACCCTCCGTTAATCCTGAACAGATTTGTAAGTACCTGAAATTCTTCAATACTCAATGATTCTGCTCGCCGCCCATCCGAGATCCTTGTGCCTTGCATGCGTTCGATCACTTCTTCCTTTTTTAGCCCTAAACCGCCTGCCAGGGAGTTTCCCAAAGTCTTGCGCCGCTGGCTGAAGGCTGCTTTAACTACTCGGAAGAAATCTTTTTTATCTACGTTAAAATTAGGGTAAGGGCGAAGGTCTAATCTAATCACGGCAGAAGCTACTTTTGGCGCAGGCCAAAATGCGCTTGGCAAAACATCCGTCACTTTAGTGACTTGGGCAGAAATCTGAACCGCAATGGATAAGATACCATAGGTCTTGCTTCCCGGCGGAGCTGCAATCCGGTCCGCCACTTCTTTCTGAACCATTATAGTCATCCCACTTAAGTGATCCTCTTGTTCTAGAAAGTGCATGATCAATGGACTTGTGATATAGTAGGGCAAATTTCCTACTAAATACCCTTTCTGATCTCCCCATAGTTCATTCAGATTTAGCGTTAACGCATCTTGATTGACTATTTCTATAGTATGCCCCCGCAGCTCTTTGTTCAGAATCCCAATTTTATGAATATCTAACTCAACAGCCCACATCTTTTGCACCCTTGGAGCAAGGACCCGAGTTAATACCCCAAGCCCTGGCCCAATTTCCACAAGTGGGACATCTGGCTGTAGAGTACTAGCTGAAACAATGCTGTCAATCACTTGGTCACTCATCAAAAAAACTTGCCCCATAGATTTATGAGCACGTGCCCCTCTTCTTATAAGTCGTTGCGTGTATTCAGATGCGCTCTCCATGCCTAACCTCCTCTATCGCTTGAAAAAATAACTCGCGGGATATACCAAAACGATTTAACCGATGAAGGAATTGTTTAGCATTGGCATCCCCGATCCCCAGCTTGCGCCCAAGTGCTAACCTGTATTCACTCGCCCGCTTTGACCCAACAAGACCAACTAAAAATAAATCCTCTAATGTAAAATTTTCAATAAGCGTCCCCTGCTCTTGTTGAATATGCGCAAAGGCGTGGCGTATTTCGTGCAGGGCTGCATTTTCTACCCCAATATCTCCCAGTTTGGCAGCTGCTTTCCTGGTTAAGAAAGCGTGTTTTGCCTGAGGAACATAGTCCCGGATACGGTTGCGGATCTGTTCTCCCACCGTATCCGGATCCGTAAATACAATCACCCCTTGACGGGTTGCCATTTCTGCTATGAAATCTAACTTATTCTTGGTTAATCCATAACCCTCTGTCCAAATGATATCAACTTCCCCGAGGGCCTGTCGTACCGCATGTGCGTCATTTTTTCCTTCCACAACTATAAGTTCCCTGATCATCCTTTATTCCTCCGCTTCTAGCTCTTATATCTTAAGGCACATTCAAGAAAATAACCAGTCAGTATGCAAGTCTATTTCGTATCATACTGCGTCGGCATGTTCACCTAATAGCCCACTATGAGGTAAACATACCTCCTTGTCTGACGCAAAATATCCATTGCATCTTTGACTTGTTCTTTTCTTTCATATACCTAACTGAGAATTTGCAAAGACTCAAATTATTGGCAGGCATAAATACAGGGGGACGAAAGATTGGTTCTTTCGTCCCCTTTTGGAGATTTGAGCCCAGTAATGCATTTTGTCTTTATTTCTTTTCTTGTGTTTCTTTATTTGTTCCATACGTTTTTATGAGCTGCTCCCATATCGCGGGATCCTCCATTCCTAACCGCCAAATGGCAACACCATGTAACTTGTGTTTGAGTGCGTCATCCATTTTTGCCCTCAAACTAGCGATGTTCTCAAAATAGACCTCGTGTCGAACCCCGTTAGCTGTATAACTAAATTGAGGCACTTTCGCATTGGGATCGGTTTGAATTTCTACTCCATGCTTTTTGGCTCGCTCAACCGTTTGAGCATAGGATAGATAATCTGGCATGGTTGGTTTATTACTCCCCCAGTCAAAGGAGTAAACAGGGAGACCCATCACAATCTTTTCTTTAGGTATTTTCCCCACTGCAAATTTAATAACACGATCTACCCATCCTTCAGAGGCAACGGGCCCTTGGGTCGTCCCCAGTCCATGCTCATCATATGTCATAAGAATGATTTGGTCAGCAGCTTTTCCAATCGCAGCATAATCATATGCACCTGACCACAGATCAGAAGGATAGTCCACAAATTTAGCGGGAATTGAAATGTTCAAGACTTTGTCTTTTGCTTTTAACGCTTTACCAAGCTCAGCAACAAAGGCGGAAAAGTTGTCTCGATCTCCTGGAGGTGTCTTTTCCACATCCACCGAAATGCCGTCCCAACCATCTTTTGTCGTCAGGTTAACCAGATTCGTAACTAAATTAGCCCTAATGGCAGAGTTAGATAAAACACGGTGAGCTAAATTCGCATCAAAACCAACCGTCCCGGTTAAATTCATGTTATGCACTAAGGCATAGGCTTTCGTTCCATTTTTTTGAGCCGTTTCTTTAATTTTCAGATCAACTTTACCACTTGGCACGACTTTGCCAGTTGCATCAAAGGAATACCAGAAAAACGCGACTTCATCGAGTAATTTAGCGTTTTTGCTCATTGATTCTTTCGAACCAGGTGTAGGTCCTTCAGGGTCAGTGTAAAATCCCATGACCACTCGTTTCTCAGTTCCTAATACGGAATCACGTGTTGCACCGGCTTCAGCTTCCGGTGGTTCTGTCGCTTGCGAGGTTTGCTCCGGGTTTTGGGGAGGAACAGGAGACGGTACATTTGAACAACCTGTCAAGGCAAGTCCCAAAATCAGAGCACTGCTCATCATAAAAGTCAGAAACCGTTTCATGCTACGCTTCAACTCCTTAATGTAGATTCGGTAACTGACTTTATTTTCCCCGCTTCAAAAGGCGTTATGTATTAAAAAAATAAGTGTTATATTTATCCTCTTAAAGTCAATTATGGAACGAAAAAATTTGCAATCCCTTTCGCAATCGCGCGTGCCAATTGTTCCTGGTACCAAGATTGCTGTAGTTTCTTTTGTTCCTTCACGCTCGATAAATAACCCACTTCCACGATGATTGCAGGCATACTTGTGTTGTTAATAATGTAAAAATCCCCAGGTTTTGCAATTCTACGATTCATCCCGGGTATTTTAATCAATTCCTGTTGAATTAATTCCGCTAACCTTTGACCAGATTCAGACTGATAATGATAAAAAGTTTCTGCTCCGGATTGCTGTCCCGTTGCTGTTGCATTGACATGTAAACTGACAAAAACATCAGCATTGGCCTCCTTTGCCATATCAATCCGGCAATTTAAGTCAATTTGTTTTTTTGTGGTTTTTCCTTTGACCCCATCCGGAACATAGTCTATATCTTCTCCCCGAGTAAGAAAAACCTCAATTCCGCTTGGGCTAAGCATTTCCTTAACCTTTTGTGCAATCTGGAGATTAATCGCTTTTTCGTAAACCCCCTGATTTGTAATTGCTCCAGGGTCATATCCCCCATGCCCCGGATCAAGCATCACAATATGACCCTTCTCAAAATGGCTAACTACGGCAATCGAACCCTGCCAAAGAACAGAGAACACCAGCATGCTCATTACGCTCAGGACAAGCAATATTGCCGTTTTGTTCCCCGGTATCCCCACATACTTACGCATCCGGTACTCCCCCGTTTCATGGTTTCAACTAAAGAGTATGTGAGGATAAATAAAGTTATACTTCTTGACGAACATAAAGAAGCCTCCGCATAAAATGCGAAGGCTCAATGCCCACCAAAGCAC
>JBAQLX010000077.1:0-4776 GCA_049302315.1 Desulfosporosinus sp. | reverse complement strand
AGAGAGGCGTTCAGTTTGAAGCCGTACTGGGGAAAACCCGCCGTACGGAATTTTAGAGGGGGCATTGGAAATAGGATGGAGTAAGTTCCTTACTAAATTACTACGCCAGTGTTCTACTCGGCAGGAGCTTTTCCGCCTTTTCCCGTATCTCCGGCGTCAGGTCTTTGCTGCCGTATTCCTCGTTGATAGCATCCTTGGAAGCGTAAATCCAGCCGACCTGCCCACTGTCCCAGGGGCAGGAAAAGCCGGTGGTATTCATCGTGATGCCGGAGTGGTCAAAAAGATAGAGCGGAAGTATGCAATGCGTTTTCTCGGCAAGGGACAGTAAATCCGGTATTTGCATCTGCTCGATTAAAGAGTCGGCTATGTCGTTCTCCTGATCCTTTAGCGGAGGGGAGAACGAAACCTCCAGATACCATTTTTTGAACATATCCCAATAGGAATGAACTTCCCATTCGCGGGATGACCGGTTGTACTGAAACTTTACGCCATCGGCTTTTCCCGACCGCACATACTCGATCACATCCTTATGGGGAACGCCGTCCCTGACGATATCCCGCAGAAATTCCTCCGGGTCGGAGGAATCATGCTCGTCGCCTAGGTTGTAGCGTCGGTGGAAGCAAATCATTTTGCCGAAACAGTTGTCCGATTCGCGGGGGCTCTCCACATCCGCGTCATCCCGCAGAATGAGGGTATATGGACTTTTTACTGCTACCATGCCCATAAGAAACACTCCTTTCAATGAAAATTGCCTCATGCAAAACATGAGGCACAATCATCATATAAATTAGCAATGCCCGACAGAAAGGGCATGATAAAAGGTGCTGTGTCATTACAGCACCTTTTATGCTAATCTATTCTGTTTTATCATCCGTTTCCATTTCTTTCTTCGCAGCTTCTCTGAAAGCGTAATAATTCTCATAAAATTGTGTGTTATCTTGGACATGTACTGCTGGATATTCGATATCTTGCAGTTGTATTAGGATTTTCTTTTCCATCTTATCAATCCTTTCTGGATAGGGATAAAATAGTTTTGCTCTTAATCTTCGTGAAAAGAGATTTCAAACCTTACCGGCTTATATCTTTTAGATGGTATTAGATAAGAATCATCGCATTCGATAGTTTTGAAAAACTCTTCAAAATTATCGTCACAATCATATGACCATATTACTCTTGTGAACAGGTCCAATACTTCATTCGGCTTAAAGTAGATAATCGCTTCAAGATGCTCCATATGGTCATTCTCGCCGTTCTCATCAATGGTAAACTGTCGTACAAAAGTACAGGATAACAGATTCTCTCCTGTGATATCATAAGTTCCTGTTTCCCATAACAGGGCGTCCTCCAAGCAATCAAATTGTTCATGAGAAAAATTTTTGAAAGCTTCAAAACAAAGTTTCAAATCGATATTGGTTTCACTGATACCTGCTGACGCCAAAAGTCTTTTCAGGATATCTTCCGAGTATCTTGTTGGTTTCATGGAATTCCCCGCAATCTTTAACGCTCGGGTTCTTCGTCGCCGGAATAGGCAATATCCGCCTGAACCTCGCTGCTCCAGTCTGGAACAGCCGTATATTTCATATGCTCCCGCATCACCTCGGCCAGCACCCCTACTCGTCTGCGGAGTGCCGTGCAAAGCGCGTTGCAGCGGGCCTCGTCAACAAAAGGAGAGCCTTTGACAATTTCCCGGAATTCCTCGTCAATGCCATGGAGCGCCGCAAGGCTCACCCAATCAAAGGAAGTCACCAGCTTGATTTGCTCGCTGTGGCTTGTTTTGAACGGCTTGCAGGGCAGTTTTGCCGCAGTCGGATGGATCATGCTCACAGGCGATTCAAACCAAAGGGAGGTCCCGCTGTCGTAAATGGGCGCGGAGCTAAGCCATTCCAAAGTATCCGCGTCGCGCAGCACGCCAAAGTTGTTTTGATGCCTATCCTCATTGACAATCAGGTAATCCAGTACCATCATCCGGTCGAGAGCTTCCCGCACACCGGGAATGCCCAGAATTTCACAACAATTCAGATAGTGTTGGTAAACAGACACATGATTTTCCTTTTTTTGCGTCTGCATCACATACCATGCGCTTACAAGCTCGGTCTGCGGCGTGACAAAATCCTCGCATACGCTGAACGGGTATTCATCCTGTAACGTCAGCGTATAGGAAACATGGGGGATATCCAGCCTGCGCATAATGGCGCTGGCAAGCACCTCATTGTATGGTTCCTGCTGAGTAGCGCCGCTTCCGCCTTTTACAAGGCAGCGTTTTCCGTCGATAATCGTCCACTTTTTCCGCAGCCAACCATCCGAGGTGTTATCCGGGGATATCAGGCTGATTTCCTCACCGGACGAACCTTTCCCGAACAGGATATTGCCCACATCATCTGAAAAAGAGTTCTCAAAGAAATTGATTTCGCTCCATGTGAGGGGGGCGGAAGCAGGGCAAATCCAATAATGATCGGACAGGCTCAAACCAAAACTCTTGTCGAGCAGGTTTTGCGTGGAGGGCAGCTTCAGTTCCTGCAAGGCCTCGCGGATACCCTGACGGCTTGCCGGGATAGCCCGGTTTTTCCACCACTCGTTCAGAGCGGCCCGGTCAACCTCGCCTTTTCTCACCGGTATGCCTACCGGCAGATGGGCGGGCGTATATAAGTCGCCGATCTTTACGATGGCGCAGGTCGCATCGTCCAGAGTCAGTTCCGCTACCGGGATATCCTTGTGCATCAATTTATATTCCAAAGCAATCCACCTCCGATCGCATGTGATTTGTTAAATTGTAGCATAACATAAAACTGCGATTTTTTAAATGAAAACAATGGGGTCCAGCCCAAATAGTCCTGCAAATATGCGGGTTTCACCGTCCATAGTATGTTTCACATCCGGTCGGGACACTTCCAGCAGGTGATTTCCTCATTGAGCGTATTCAAACTCATTGATCGGCTGTGACGCAACAGCGGCCACAGGGCTGTCGTTCTCATCAAAAATCACTTTCTCCTGCGCCGTCAGCTCCTTAAACTCAAGCTGTGTGTTGATTTCGGCCTGCCTGCGGGAATACCCCGCCAGCATATCCGCATACTGAAAGGGCTTTTCCACCTGGGATTTTGCTTCCTCAAGCTGCGCCTGAACATCGGCCAGCCTTTTTTCATAGTCGCTGCGGATATCCGGGAGCTTTTCAATCATGTTCTCCAGCTTTGTGATGTTACCCAGCCCGCTGTAGCTCATTTCCGCAGAATAGACGCCATTGCGTGTAAGCCGTATTTTCCTAAAAAGCGCACCACAGGCACTCCTCAAATATGGTGATTACTGTTTCGTTGGCTCTTCCGAGGACACGGAGGGTTCCGGCAACTTCACCTATTTGAACAGCAATCTCCCTGCGTTTGCGGGTTCGGACACCATAATCCTTCGGGCAAAGCGTGAAATCAACTATCGCTTTGTGGCGTATATGTTTGACTCGCTCTCTTTCCGTGAGCAGATTCGCCCCGAAGTGTATGGTGTAAAAGTGTTTCATCCGACCCAGTCCATAA
This sequence comes from Desulfosporosinus sp., assembly GCA_049302315.1. Taxonomy (GTDB): domain Bacteria; phylum Bacillota; class Desulfitobacteriia; order Desulfitobacteriales; family Desulfitobacteriaceae; genus Desulfosporosinus. The sequence goes on along the minus strand of JBAQLX010000077.1, from coordinate 1,258 downwards.
TCAAAAGAGTTATCGGGATTTATCCGTCTTTGGACGAGCAAGCCGCCATCGCTGCCCATCTCGACCGACGAACCGCCGAGATTGACGAAGTCCTCGCCGACCTCGCCCGCCAAGCTGAGATGCTTGATACCTATAAGCGTGAACTCATCGCAGGCGCGGTCACAAAGGGTCTGGACAAAACCATGCCAATGAAAGACAGCGGTGTGGAGTGGATTGGCGAGATTCCGGCGCATTGGGAGCAACACCCGCTGTTCGCCGTGGCAAAGGAGAATACGGTCAAGAACACGGGTATGAATTGCGACAACCTCCTGAGCCTCAGCTACGGTCGAATCATTCAAAAGGACATCGACACTAACTTCGGCTTGCTGCCCGCCAGTTTCGAGGGCTATCAAATAGTTCAGCCAGGGTATTCTGTGCTTCGCCTGACCGACCTGCAGAACGACAAGCGCAGTCTGCGAACCGGGTATGTCACCGAAACGGGGATAATAACCTCGGCGTACTTGGGGCTGATACCCTCGTCACAGATTGACAGCAAATACTTCAACTATTTGCTTCACGCTTTTGACCTGCTGAAAATTTACTGCGGCCTGGGCGGTGGGCTTCGGCAAACTTTGAAGTTTGCGGATATGAAGCGGCTACCCGTGCTGATTCCGCAGAAGCCAGAGCAAGAGCAGATTGTCGCTTTCATTGACGCAAAGGCCACAAAGATTAACTGCTTAATCGTCGACATTAATGCACAAATAGAAAAACTGAAACAATACCGCCAAATTGTGATCTACGAGGCTGTCACAGGCAAAATCAAGGTATCGGAGGGATAAGGCTATGGCTATCGACACAAAGGAGCGCACCTTTGAGCAGGAAATAGAATACTGGCTGACGCAGGGAGCAAATAAAGCCGAGTTATACGTCAAGGGCAGCCCCTCCGACTTCAGTCGTGAGTATGCGATGGACACTAAGGCGGTTATCGCTTTCGTTAAAGATACTCAGCCTGACGAATGGAAAGCGCTCATTAAGCGCCACGGTAGCGAGAAAGCTGCGGAGGCGGAATTTCTCAAACGGCTGAATGCAGAACTCAATCAGCGCGATATGATAGATGTACTTCGGCACGGGATTGTCGACCTCGGCATACCCGTTCGACTCGCCTATTTCAAGCCCGGCAGCGGTATGAACAAAAGCGCGACCGCACTCTATGAAAAGAATGTCCTGCAGATAACACGACAGGTCAAATACAGCCTGCAGAGCGAGAACTCCATTGATG
>JBAQLX010000076.1:0-5033 GCA_049302315.1 Desulfosporosinus sp. | reverse complement strand
GGATAATGGGTACGACTGGAGTTATTCCGATATGCAATTGGGTCTGAAGACCGGTGAGGTTAGTGAGTTCAAAACTTTTGAAGATCTTTGGGAAGCCTACCGAAAGCAATATCAGTATTGTATAAGTTTGGTTATCAGGGCCAAAGACGTTTCGCGTCACTTTGAGGGAAGATTCCTGCAGATGCCTTTTGTCTCCAGCATTGACGATGGTTGCATGGAATTGGGGAGAGATGCTATGGAATTATCCGAGCAGCCCAATGGCTGGCATAATCCCATCACGACCGTAGTCGCCGCAAATTCCATGGTCGCGATTAAAAAACTGGTCTATGATGAGAAAAAATATACTATGGAACAGTTAGTGGAAGCGCTCCATGCCAATTGGGAAGGTTTCGAAGCGATGCAGAAAGACTTCTTGGACGCACCCAAGTGGGGCAATGATGACGACGAAGCCGATCAGCTCATCAAAGTTTTCTATGAAGATATTATCGCCGGTGAAATGAGAAAGCTGACCAATTATTCCGGTGGTCCGGTTATGCCGACCGGTCAAGCGGTTGGTCTGTACATGGAGGTCGGTTCAAGGACAGGCCCGACACCAGATGGCAGATTCGGCGGAGCAGCTGCGGATGACGGCGGGATCTCGCCGTATATGGGCACAGACAAGAAAGGGCCTACGGCTGTCCTCAGGTCAGTGTCCAATGTTGAAGCTTCTACCCAGAAAGCCAACCTGCTTAATCAACGGCTCTCCACTTCGATTATGCGGAGCAAACATGGCTTCAATATTTGGCTGGCCTATATGAAAACCTGGTTCGACTTAAACATCGACCATGTCCAGTTCAACGTGGTTAGTACGGAAGAAATGAAAGCAGCGCAAAAGGAACCGGAAAAGCATCAGGACTTGATTGTCCGGGTCTCGGGATTCAGCGCCCGTTTTGTGGATATTTCTACCTATGGGCAGAATACCATTATGGCTAGGACGGAGCAGACGTTCGGAGCTGAGGATTTGGAATATCTGGGTGTTAACTTGTAGATTTTTCCGATATTGTGGCATTCAAGATGCGGTCAAATTAATATAGTTAGGAGGTTACGTTAGGTATGGCAGTAGAGGCGAGATCTTTAGATATGAGGCTGGAAAAGGGAACCGCGAACGCTTGCAAGAAGTGTAAATGGGGGATTGAAGATCCCACTGATCCTTCGAAGGGTCAGTGTGTCTCCGGCAGGACGGATCAAGGGGGAATATGGAAAAGAATGATTCGTGATTATTTCAATATGACTTGTGATAAATTCGAAGAAGGAGAACTGAGCTTCAGGGATCATGTCTAGATGAAATTACATGCACCTTGTGAATACAGGGTGCATGTTCTTCAAATTTAACCCCGGATTAGGCCTCGCGCAAGGCGTGGGAGATCGGAACAGGATGTATCGATGAGCTTGAAAGAACGGTCCTCTTCTGCTATAATGAACGACGGAGAGTTAAACTTAATTGAGGATGGGTACGAACGGAGGTTAAAGAAGTGATTGACAAAAAGATTATTGTTCCGGAGAAGGATCCTTTCTTTTATGTGGAAAGCGATACCCTGAGAGTACTGCGGCGAGTGGAAGAAATCTCAAAAAAACATCCTGTCAATGTTTTAATCAGCGGCAGGCAGGGATGCGGCAAATCTTCGATTGTTCGGCAGTATGCCTCGGTGTTTAACCGTCCGTTGGCTACTTTCCAAATCGGAGTATTGTCTGAGCCAGGCCAGCTTTACGGCGAGCATGTTTTAGAAAACGGGGAGACAAAATATCGCTCCTATCTGTTCCCGGAGGCTATCCAAACCCCAAACTGTGTTGTGCACCTGGAGGAAATCAACCGTCCGGAGCACCCCAAAGCCCTTAATATGCTTTTCTCGCTCTTGGCGGAAGACAGGCAGGTTTGGATGGATGAACTGGGCCTGCTTAGTGTAGCCGAAGGAGTAGTCTTTTTTGCGACGATGAATGAAGGAGAGGAATATATCGGCACGGAAACCATGGATCCGGCCCTGAGGGATAGATTTTATACCGTCTTGATGGATTATATACCGGCGGACGTCGAGGCGGAGGTATTGGCGAAAAAAACGGGGATCAGCAGAGAAACCGCCCGGGAAATAGTCAGTATTGTGAATAGACTGCGCGACCATTCCGATTCGCCCATTGATGTCTCTACCAGAACAAGCTTGATGATTGCCGAAATGGTAGCCATTGGAGCCAGCGTTCGGGAAGCGATAATTTATAGTTTGCAAATTAACCGGGAGCACCTCGAATCGATTCTTTTAATCCTTCACTTGGAAAAAGGGGTTGCTGAACTTCAGAATGCTAACGAATATGTCCTGTTTGACAAACCCAATGATTAACACGGGTGTGCGGCTCTACAAGCATGTTCCGTAACCACAAGTTTTTTCAGGCGGGGGGGAGAGCAGGTTGAATGTAATAAGTGAAAAGCTGGATGTGATTAACAGATTTTATATTGAGGGCGGGGAAGGTGTTTCTGAATTCTGGCGCCGCAATAAATCACCCGTTGAAGCCAGGGAACTGGCTAATTTGCTGTTGGCAATCCGGAAGATCGCCAGATTTATCGGGCCCAATGTCGGGAGTATTGTTTGGTCCGGGATGAAGTCAACCGATGAAGCCAGTGAAATAAGCCTGAACCCTTCTCTGGTTTTGGGCAGTTATCCTGTTCCGGGTATCAAAACAGATCATGCGATCGGAGTGGTGGTCCGGGCCGCGCACAAGCAAACCGAGTGGAGTGAACGGGGGATTAACCTAGTTGCTCAAAAATTAAGCAAAATGTCTAGAGAAAAAACATACAGAATGAAAAAGTTTCTGGAAATGGCGGAACAGATCTACCTGGATTTGGTTGCCAACCGCTCGGTACTGGGTTTTTACGCCGAAAAATACCGGCAGGCTAAGTTCAAGGAGGCCAGAGGTAATTTCATCCAGCCTCCAACAGTTGATGAACTGCTCCATATTTGGTGGCTGATGGCGGCTGATCGGGATGGCTGTCAATATCAGCAGGAGTTCACTGATTTAACATATGGGATTTACGGCTATAACCTGGAAAAATATTATAAGGAACCACTTCGTATATTGAACTCCATCGTCGGGGAATTAATAGAAGAATGCCCGAAAATCCAGAGTGTTGTTGGTCGGTGTGAGTATCGTGCCGGTCTCTATTTAAGAATTTGGAAGCAATATCTGAATGTGACCAATTTCTGGATAACGGATATGTCGGATCCCACCTTTATGCCCAAGGCGCTGGATGTGGGTGATATTATGGACGGTGAGCTCGGGGAAGCTTTGAAGCCCATTTTGGCGATAGTTGCCCAGGAAATTGAAGCCCTTCTGCAGTCGAATCGGAACTTAACGGAAGAGGTTCGGATGATTGCTAACAATGACAGTGAAGTAGTTCCCATTGAGGTTGGGGATTTTGTCATCCCCATGAAGGAACCGGTGGACAGGGATCTGGTTCAAAAATTGCGTATCGCTCTGCAAAGGCACTGCAGGAAAAGGAACATCATCAGCCGGGGGATGAAAAGCGGAAAGATTGATGCTCGACGCCTCTACCGGGCGCCAACGACCGGCGAAGTTTTTTACTATAAGAAAAGTAAATACGAAATGGAAAACGATCTTATCCTGCTGGTGGATGCTACCGGTTCAATGGGGGGCCCGAAATGGAAAACAATGCAACAGATTTTCCATGCTTTTTATCAAGTTGTCAGGAGTTTTAATAAAAATACCCGGGTTTTTGCCTATAACGAAGTGAGGAATAATTGTTATTTGACGGAGCTTACCCTCAACAAGGAGGGGATATATACGGTTATGCCGACGGGAAGAACAGCTTCGGGTGAAGCGATCATTGCCACTGCTTTGATGCATAAGCGCGGAATGAGGGTGCCCTTTATTATTCATCTTACGGACGGAGCTTCCAATTGGGGCTGTGAGGTCAAATATGCCACTGATTATTGCAAGAAAAAGAAAATTAAATTAATGACCTTAGGTTTTGGCTGTGCCAAGGATAACAAAGCAGCGCTCGAGAAGGAATATGGTGAACAAGTTGAATTTGTCGATACTCTGCAGGAATTACCCAGGAAACTGATAAAATTGCTGTCCCACACCGCCTATATGTAGAATTAATTCCTATACAAGGTTGACTCGTGTGGAGTCAACCTTGTATAGGAAGAGAACTATGGAAAGGGGGATACTTGAATCATGGCTAAAATAACTTCGGAAATGAGTAAATTCGTTAAACAAGAACGCTTCCTGGTGGTGACTGCTGATCGGGAAGGACGGCATAATCTCGCCGTGAAGGGATCGGCAATGGTTATAGATGAAGAGACCTTGGCTTTTGGTGAATTATATGGCGGAAAAACATACCAGAACATCCTGGAAAATCCGCAGGTAATGATGGTCGCAGCCAATCTCAACACGACGGGATACCGCTTTTTGGGAAAAGGCGAGTTGCTTAATAGTGGGCCGTTGTTTGACAAGTTTGCGGACTTTTTTGCCGGAATGGGGAAACCAAAACCTCTAGCAGTTGTTCAAGTTAAAATTAACGAGATTATGGATTTACGGGGGAATAGGCTGGAGTAACATCGCTTAAGTGACCATGATACATAAGTGGAGGGATTGGGGGGAGAAAATTTGTGTACAGTTCTTGGCGGCGATACTTGTGATACTAGTAACAATATAAAAATACCCCTGATAACTAATATTCAGCGCTATTCTCTGCAGGATGGACCTGGGATCAGAACGACAGTTTTTTTTAAAGGTTGTCCTTTGCGGTGCCCTTGGTGTCATAACCCCGAAGCCCAAAAAACGTTGCCGGAGATTAACTACAACGTGGAAAAGTGTATTGGCTGCGGCAAGTGTGCTGAAGTGTGTCCGACTGGGGCAACCTATATTGAAGGAGAGGGAACCGATTCCTTTCTGAGATTTGATCGTACGAAATGCATTGGTTGCGGTAAGTGCGTTAAGGTTTGCCTGAGGGGAGCCAGAGAACTTATCGGTCAGAGTATAAG
>JBAQLX010000075.1:0-2599 GCA_049302315.1 Desulfosporosinus sp. | reverse complement strand
AAGAATCCGGTTATGTTTCTGAAATTGTTATTGTAGGGGCGGAAAGCGATCTTCTTGTCATTAAAGAACTTGTTTGTCATTATAAGTTTGATAAGGTTGTGGCCATAAGTCAAGGCGGAGCGCAACGTCAAGCTTCCGTTCGTGCAGGGGTTCAAGCTCTTAGTCCCACTATCCAACGGGTAGTGGTTCATGATGGGGCAAGGCCCCTTTTGACATTACAAGCATTTCATCGTTTTCTGGGAGAGACAGAAGATTTCTCTGCTGCAATTATGGGCATTCAACTCAAGGATACCGTAAAGCGGGTTGATATATCGGGTAAAGTGCTCGAAACTCCGCTACGCGAACGTTTGCGAGCCGTCCAGACCCCCCAAATTTTTGACCGGGGGATATTGGAGGAAGCGCATAATCAGGCGGCATCTATGGGGTACTATGGCACGGATGACGCTGCTTTGCTGGAGTGGATGGGGTATCCTGTTCAGATGGTTGAAGGTTCACAGGAAAATATAAAGGTGACGACGCCCGATGATTTATGGTTAGCTGAACGAATACTTGCGATGCGCCAATAGCGTGGTTCGATGTTCGATATTCGTGGTTCGAACTAAGACGTAAGAACTACGGACATCGAGACGCTATGTGTTAGGAGCGATACACGGTAGTATATACACCGGCTTCGCCCTTTGTTGGAAGATAGTACTTCGAACTACTAACCCCGAACTAATAATTTCGAGATGGACTACGAACATATCGCTATGCGCTATGCGCTATATGATATACGGTATATGTTATATACTGGTATGTGGAACACTAACCATGAATCGTGGCACAGACTTTAGTTATGAGAATATTTGCTTCGGATTTCGAACCTCGAACTTCGAACCACGAACATCGAGATTGGGGTGTTGATTATTAAAGTTGGAATAGGTTATGATGTACATGCCTTGGTTGAGGGGCGGCCTCTGATTCTTGGAGGAGTGGAAATCCCCTATGATCGTGGTTTGCAGGGACACTCGGATGCGGATGTTCTGATACACGCGGTCATGGATTCTCTTTTAGGAGCTTTGGCGTTAGGAGATATCGGCGCTCATTTTCCGGATCATGATCTTCGCTACCGAGGAATATCCAGTCTTGCTTTATTGGAGCAGGTCAGGAAACTTGTCCAGGCACAGGGGTATCGCATCGGTAACATGGATAGTATCATTGTGGCGGAGCGACCTAAGCTTGCTCTGTTTATCCCGCAGATGCGGGTTAATCTTGCGCGAGTAATGAATTTGGATAAAACGTGTGTGTCGGTGAAAGCGACGACAACCGAACGATTGGGGTTTGCTGGCCGAGAAGAAGGAATCGCTGCCCAGGCGATCGTTAGTTTAGAAAGTTATGGAGGATGATTTAATGGATATTCGCGTTCGGTTTGCTCCTAGCCCAACAGGTCCACTGCACATCGGAGGGGCAAGATCCGCTTTGTTTAATTATCTATGGGCTCGTAAGAACAAAGGAACATTTATAGTGCGGAGTGAGGACACCGATTTGGAACGTTCCAGCCGAGAATCAGAACAAAATATTTTGGAAGCGCTTCGTTGGCTAAATATACAATGGGATGAGGGAATCGAAGTAGGCGGAGAGAGTGGCCCATACCGTCAAACGGAACGCTTGGCGCTTTACAGGGACTATACCGAGCAGCTTTTGGCTAATGGAGACGCTTACTACTGCTACTGTTCGGAAGAAGAGCTCGAACAAGAAAGACAGAACTTGATTGCCAAGGGGCAAACGCCGCGTTATCTGGGTAAGTGTCGTCATTTAACGCCCGAGCAAAGGACAGTTCTTGAAGCAGACGGGCGGAAGCCGGTTGTGCGTTTTCGTGTGCCTGTTGCCCAAGCGATTCATATTAACGATCAAATACGCGGGGATGTTGTATTTGATAGTGACGGAATTGGCGACTATGTTCTCGTCAAATCGGACGGGGTTCCCACCTATAATTTCGCCGTAGTTGTAGATGATATTACCATGAACATTACGCATGTGATTCGTGGGGAAGAACATCTGTCGAATACCCCGCGTCAAGTTCTGATTTATCAAGCGTTGGGGTTGCCAGTACCTAAATTCGCTCATGTCTCACTTATTCTGAATACCGAAGGAGGGAAAATGAGCAAAAGGGACGGGGATACTGCGGTCTTGGACTATCAGAAAAAAGGGTATCTCCCGGAAGCCATCGTAAATTTCATTGCCATGCTTGGTTGGGCGCCATCCGGAGAGGAAGAGTTTTATACCTTGGACGAATTGGCGGAAGTCTTTTCGTTGGAGCGTGTATCTAGGAGCCCGGCCGTTTTTGATCTCCAAAAGCTGAATTATATCAACGCCCATTACATAAAAGTTACAGTCCCTGAACGTCTGGCTGAACTCGCGTTACCCTATGTGGGGGAAATGGGGATTCTTCCTCAAGGGGAACGGTCAGAGCAGCAGCAGCAGTGGTTTATCGGCTTTATTAAGGCAGTTTCCGGGAAAATAACTCATTTGGCGGAAGTAAAGGATTTTATTCATTATTTTCACGGCGCAGCGCCTTTGGAACCCGAAGGGGAAGCGCTGGAAGTTCTCAGAGGGGAAC
>JBAQLX010000074.1:0-2107 GCA_049302315.1 Desulfosporosinus sp. | reverse complement strand
GTATTATCGCTCCTATATCGACAGTTACCTTAAACGTGACATAAAGGACTTGACACAGGTTGCAGATGAAATGGCTTTCTATAATTTCATGACTGTCGTTGCGGCAAGAACAGCAAGGCCTGTTATTTATGACGAAATCGCCAGAGAATGTGGAATATCATCTCCTACAGCAAAAAAGTGGCTTTCCATCCTCAGAACATCCCATCTTATCGCACTTGTCCAGCCGTATTCCAACAACCTCTTAAAGCGGGTCACAAAGATGCAGTTACTTCACTTCCTTGATACTGGTCTTTGCGCCCATCTCTTGAAATGGGGTAATCCCGAAGCTCTGGAAAGAGGGGCTATGTCCGGTGCATTCTTCGAGAGCTATGTTTTTTCGGAGATTTACAAGAGCTACCTGAACGCAGGAAAGGAACCGCCCATTTATTATTACCGTGACAAGGATAAGAAGGAAATTGATCTGATAATCTATGAGAACGGAGCGCTCTATCCCATTGAAATCAAAAAATCAGCTTCCCCCGGCAAGGATGCTATTAAGCATTTTGGTGTATTGGAACCCGTTACAGAGCCAGAAAAATTCGGTGAACTTTCTCAGACAAAAATGAAAATCGGGAACGGCGCGGTCGTCTGCATGGCAAATGATCTGCTTCCCATTGATGCAAAGAACTGGTATGTTCCTGTATGGATGATCTAATTTAATCAAGAGGGAACCTACATAATAGTTGATGTGGGTTCTCTCTTGGTATATCTGTCAACGATGACTAATTGCGTTTTGCGGGTAGAGAGATTAAATCAAAGAATATCCTTGTTCCTTCAGCTTCGTATTTTACAACCATTGTGGCGACAGCAAGGCTAATCAGAGCATTTTGGGGTTCTGTACACATATCGTCCAAAAGTTCAATAGCTACCAAGGCCCCATGTTCCGTATTTCCCGTCTTAACCGTGCGTGATGGATACGGAAGAAGTCCTGTGCAGTGGAACCCGGATTTTTCTCTAAATAATTCCGCAACAACTTGTCTATAGAACCGGAAAGAATGGACCAGAGCTTATTTGGAAGTTCGGTAATGGTGCCCATCAAGCAGTAGAGACAATCTTCGGTGTAAAGCGGTAGTGCTCTCCCTATGAATACAGATCCTCTTTGCAGGGAACAAGAGGTGGACCTATCCTTAATCCGGATAATGTCATCCAGAGATAGTAGATCTTGAACAAGATAGATATCGTTTCTTTCTAATGTTTTTCGATCTTCCGATAGTTTGACAACTCTGTATATGGAGGGACGGTCTGCAAGGCGCATTCTCAAGAGATCCTGCTCATCGGGTGGGAGCGTAGCCCGTTCCGCTATGGCGAACAGATCTATTATCCGTTGTGACTCACCCGGCAACACCGTGTCATGCAGCAACCATTGAGAAAAGTCTTCAGTCTCCCCTATGGGATCCATGTAGACGGTATTTCCTTCAACCGCATCTTCGCCAGCAAACTCCCGAACCAATGAGAGATACTTAGGCCCATCGATTTTCGTCATCAAGAATCGTGTGATTCGATTATTGAGCCGCTGTTCCTTATTAAGTGACGGATGGGTATCCGTTCCAGATTTTATCGCCTCAGCCATGATGCGTCCGCTGATAGTGCCCATTGCCCATTCAATATAGGTTTCTATCGTCTTCAACAGATCATGACCTTGTGCCAGTACCATGGGATCATTCGATTGAATGGCCACTTCAACATCACGAAGCAGTGTAGGAGCTGTATTCAAAACGTGCCTAATCTCTTCCGAGGCATCTGTAGGAATACAAGTATCGGCAATAAGCTGTTTCAGCCGGGTGATCCGCATTTGGAGTATTTTTTGCATCTATACGCATGGTAATATTGCCTTCCAATCGTAATTAATCTCAGAGCTTAGTCCTTAAGTAAACACAGGCGTTTCCGCCCATGCTCCCTCAGTCGAGTAAGCCAAGGGAATCTCACCCTTAGCTTCTCCCGGAACCGGACTTGAAAGTCTCCCCTCATCCGGCTCTTATCATTCAACTCATTACAACACTCCTGTTACGGTATTGCCAGTGTGCAAACAAATTAGGTTCTCTCTTCCTCACTTCAGATAGCCATATTT
>JBAQLX010000073.1:0-5023 GCA_049302315.1 Desulfosporosinus sp. | reverse complement strand
CAATCGGATCCCCAAGTGGAGCAACTTTGCGAACGTAAATTTCCGTGCCTTTGGTAAGTCCCAGATCCATTATGCGACGCTTGAGCGCACCGACGCCGTTAAGTTTTGCAACTGTTACGGTTTCACCACATTTGACTTCTCTTAGTGTTCTCATCTGAAATCTCCCCTTTCCATAATGTTAGTATCCTGTCAGTACTCTACTTGCCATCGCCTTGCTGATAGCCCTCCTTGTTCCTTTGATGTTCACGATCACATTGCCGTTCAATTCAGATACCACTGAAACCTCCGAATTTACGATAAAACCCGAATTACATAGATAGCGCCGCGTTTCGTCCTTGCCACTGTGAGGTTATGCTTCCAATGTTCATATAAAATCACCCCCTTAATTAGTTAGTATTGTCTAACACTTAAATTCCGACAGGATTGTGGATGGCAGATCCGCCTTGGATACTTCAGCGCTTACCGGCGAATCACTCCCAGAGATGTGGAACCCGGAAACGAGATTCTGTCAGGCTCAATTAACCAAACTGGGTTGCTGACGATCGAGGTATCCAAGGAATTTGGAGAGTCCACCGTTCCCAAAATATAACCGAATGCTGCCTATTGCTAATGTCTTTCTATCATATCGTAACTAAACCATAGTTACTCCACTTTTCCCGCAGCTTGGGCTTTTCGATCTTTCCGGTCGGATTTCTGGGCACCTTGTCAAAAATAATCTTTTTAGGCCTTTTATATCTCGGCAAAGCATTGCAGAACAGAAGCAGATTTTCCTCCGTTATTTTTCGCTCGTCTTTCAATTCGACAATGCCCAGAGAAATTTCCCCGAGACGCTTGTCAGGTATACCAATAACTGCAACGTCCTTGACATCTTCATGAGCCTGGAGAAAGTTTTCCACTTCAACTGGATAAATATTTTCTCCTCCGGAAATAATGACATCCTTTTTACGGTCTACCAGGTAGATAAATCCATCTTGATCCCGGTAGCCAATATCCCCTGTGTAAAGCCATCCGTCCCTCAATGCTTCACTTGTTGCTTCCGGATTATTGTAATAACCCTTCATAACTCCGGGACCTTTGACAATGACTTCTCCCTTCTCTCCATCCGGCAATGGAACTCCACTGTCATCGACTATCTTCACTTCCCAGCCGAAACCCGGGACTCCGATGGCCCCAACCTTGTGAATGTTCTCAATTCCAAGGTGGACACAACCTGGACCGGTTGATTCACTCAACCCGTAATTGGTATCGTACATCTGGTCGGGAAAATACTTTTTCCACTGGATGATCAGGCTGGGCGGAACAGGCTGGGCGCCAATATGCATCAAGCGCCATTGCTCTAGGCTATAATCGTTTAAGTCAACCTTCCCGCTCTCGATCACGTCCAGGATATCCTGGGCCCAAGGGACAAGCAGCCAGACAATTGTGGTCTTTTCTTCAGATACAGCTTTGAGGATCCATTCCGGTTTCACCCCACGGAGAAGCGTGGCTCTGGAACCGACCAGCAAGCTCCCAAACCAATGCATTTTAGCCCCAGTATGATACAAAGGTGGAATACAAAGAAAATTGTCTTCATGGTTTTGCTTGTGATGAATGTTTTCCGTGAAACAGGCCGAATATAAATTGGCATGAGTTAGCATAATGGGCTTCGGAACCCCCGTTGTCCCGGAAGTAAAATATAACCCAGCCTCATCTTGTTCGAAAATATTAATGTTGGGACAATCGGCAGGAAATTCATCTAGGAGTTTGAAATAATCCTCAGTCTTGTCCGGACAGCAGCTGCCCACAAAAATGATACTCTGCAAAGATTTTAGTGTAGATTGGATTTTGCTCATTCTCTCCAGGAACTCCGGCCCATAAACAAGCACTTTTGTATGAACGGTTGCGATGCATTTTTCAATTTCCTCTGCCGTGAATCGAAAGTTTAAAGGTACTACCACAGCTCCGGTTTTCAAAATACCGAAATAAATTGGCAGCCATTCGAGACAGTTCATCATCAGCAAGGCAACTTTATCACCTTTTCGGATATTTCGGGACAACAGGAAATTGGCAAACCTGTTTGTCATGCTTTCGAATTCAAGCCATGTTATTTCTCTTCGAGAATTTATAGCTGGTTCGAGTTCGATCAGACTTGTCTCATAAGGATATTTTTGTGAATTTAGCTTAAGTAATTCCATGATAGTCATAAAATAACAACCCCGATTCTACCATTCTGCTCTATTTCAAATGTGCACCTGGAATGTGTCTATAAGTCATCAAAAATATCAACTGTTTTCAATCTCTTCCCATTTTTGGCGACTACGTTCATAAAGTCATCGTCTGCAAAGGCCACCTTGAAGTTACATTTAAGATGGCCTTTTCTTTGAGCGGACAATAAGATCACCTCATTTAAGACATCTGTTAAGCTACCAATTTTTACATGAACTCACAGAAACGCTGCCGGAAGATAAATGGCTGTTCTGGCTGTCAATATCCGTAAGCTGCGGCTACTTGGCCGACATGGTCTCTGGTACGTCCAAGGTAAGCGTGTTGGACTCTTTCATCATTGACAAGCTCGCTGGGCTTGCCGCTGATTACCACCTGTCCCCGCTCGATAACGATGGCCCTGTCGGCGACTCGGAAAGCCGCAGCGGCGTTTTGTTCTACAAGGATGATCGTCGTACCGTCTTCTCTCAATTCTCTCAGAGCCGCCATAATCTCGGCGACTACCATCGGCGCGAGTCCTATTGAGGGCTCATCCAGCATGAGCAGTTTCGGCTTGGCCATCAGACCCCGCCCTATGGCCAGCATCTGCTGCAGACCGCCGCTTAATATCCCGGCTGTTTGCATTTCCTTGCCCTGCAGGGCAGGGAATATTCTCAGCACCCTTGCCATATCTTCACTCAGTGTACCTTTATCTTTAAGGTAACGATGAAACGCGCCTAAAAGCAGATTATCCTGAACGGTAAGCGTATTGAATATCTGACGGTGCTCCGGTACCAGAATCAAACCCTGCTTCACAATATTTCCCGGGGACTGGCGAGTGATCGGTTTTCCATTAAATAGTATTTCACCCGCTTTAGCGGGGTATATGCCGGACAGCGTGCCCAGGAGAGTGCTCTTTCCGGCGCCATTGGTTCCCAACACAGCAACGATCTCGCCCTCCCTGGCCTGAAAGGTCACCCCGCGCAGGGCCTGAGCATGTCCGTGAAACACTTTAAGACCATTTACCTCCAGCATATTCATCCTGATCATCCTCCCCAAGATAAGCTTTCTTGACTTCATCGTTCCTCTGAATCTCTTCAGGGGTCCCTTCAGCGATTGCCGTGCCGAAATTCAAAACCAGAATCCGGTCGGCTACATCCATCACTGTTTCCATGTCATGCTCCACCAAGACTAAGGTAAGGCCTTTCTCTTTTAATCTTTTTAAAAAGTTGGCCAGTTGTTTCGTCTCGCTGGCGTTAAGCCCGGCGGCCGGCTCATCCAAAAAGAGCAGTTCAGGGGAACCTGAAAGCGCTCTGGCAATCTCCAACAACCGTTGCTTGCCAAAGGGCAGTGTCGACGCGGGAGTGTGGATATCTTTTCCCAGTCCCAGTTCTTCGATAACTTCCAAGGATTTCTTCCGGACCTGCTCCTCTTCCTTGGCTACTCCGGGCAGACGCAGCAGCGATTGAATAAAACCTTTCCTGCCGCTTAGATAAGCGCCGACCATAACGTTTTCCAACGCTGAAAGGCTGTTGAAAAGCTGCAGGTTCTGAAATGTACGCGCGATGCCCAGATTTCTGATTTGAAAAGGCTTCAACCCGCTGAGGTGCTGACCTTTGAATTGAGCTTCCCCTTCGTCCGGCGGGATCATGCCCGTGAGAAGGTTGAAAACCGTGGTTTTCCCCGCGCCGTTGGGCCCGATAAGCGCGAAGATCTCACCCTTATTGATTTTAAAATTGATGTGTTCGACAGCCATTACCCCGCCGAAGTGCTTGGTCAGCCCGCTTACTTCAAGAAACATGGCGCTTCCTCCGCATAGATATGCTCAAATGTTCGTGTTTTCTTCCGCTTCTTCCAAATCAGTTTTCTTGCGCCATCCGCTGCTCAAACCCTCCGGTTTAAAGATCATTACCAGGACAAGGATCAGTCCGAAAAATATGATCTGGTATTCCCCACCCGCCTGTGGGATAACAAGAGGGACCAACCACCTGAGCGCTTCGCCTAGGGCCACCACTAAAACCACTCCCAAAACAGGGCCCCAAATGGTGCCCAGTCCTCCGATAACCGCCATCAGGACGAACTGGATCGACATGTTGAAGTTAAAGGGGGCAGGGCTGATAAAGGTGACGTAATAAGCATAGATTCCTCCGCCCAGACCGGCGAGAAAAGCGCTGAACACAAAGGCCTGTAATTTTAAATTGTCGGAATTGATACCGTTCGCCTCGGCAGCCACTTCACTGTCCCGGATAGCCCGCAGCGTGCGGCCGATTCTGGAACGGTCAAGGTTGCGCACGCCCAGGAACACCAGCAGCACAACCACACAGATGAGGTAATAAAATTTGATATCCCGGTTGAAAACAAAACCGCCGATATTCAGGTAAGGAATGCCGGTCAGTCCGGAAGGGCCGCCGGTGAGTTCTCCGCCCTCGTTGAAAAAGATGTTGACCAGAAGTCCGAAGGCCAACGTTGCCAGGGCCAAGTAGTGCTCCTTGAGCTTCAAAGTGGGCTTGCCGATCACAGCTGCCACCAGCGCGGGAAGGACGATCGCCGCCAGAAGGGCAGGAATAGTTCCCCAGTGAAAGCGGGTTGTTAAAATGGCCACCGCGTAAGCGCCGATACCGAAGAAAGCCGCCTGCCCAAAAGACACTTGCCCAGCGTATCCCATGAGGATGCCAAGCCCCTCCACCACCAGCGTATATATGCCTATGACAATAATAATACTGAGCAGATAGTTGCTATTCAACAAAAACGGCAACACCACGAAACAGATGGCTGCCGCTGCAACGAGTAAATATTTCGTTAAGCTGCCCCTATGCACTACACTTTCCTCCCGGAAACAACG
>JBAQLX010000072.1:0-1583 GCA_049302315.1 Desulfosporosinus sp. | reverse complement strand
GAAGATACTGGGATGATTAGTGAACGTCTCCTCCTGTTTGTGAAAAATTCTTTAGAACAAACGCAGCCCTTGGAACAACCCAAATTCCATCGAGCGGTTGTTCAAGGGCTTCTGGCTATGTATTTGTCCGATGAAAAGAGCAGGGGCAGAGGTATTCGGTCCGTCACGCAGAAACTGTTAGGGGATAGTGGTCCGGGGGTCAAGCTCCTCTACTGGTTGTGCTGCCAATTGCGCAAGATGAAGGTTCTTTAAGTTGTACGCAGTAAGATAGAATCCGCCAAGTCAGCAAGAGCCGTTCGATAAGGACTTCCAGGGATTTTAGCCAAGCTATCTTTTGCTTTGCAGATACATTTAGTGGCTGTTGCATAAGCTTGAGCGATGCACCCTGAGGAAACAAGGGCATCTTGGATGCTTTGAATGCCTTGACGTGTAACCTTGTGTGTTTTAATGATTTCTGTAAGACAGTTTCCATAGATAGGGTTATCCATCAGATAAAGGAACGGAAGTGTTATGTTGCCATTAAGGAGATCTGTGCCAACTGGTTTGCCAAGAGAGTCTGCATTTCCACTGATATCCAAAATGTCATCGGTGATTTGATAGGCGTAACCAATGTTTAGTCCGTATTCTCGCAGCTGGGTCAATAATTCTTCTGAAGAGACCCCTGCAAGGTAAGTCCCTGATTGACAGCAGGCAGCCAGAAGCTTACCTGTTTTCTTGGTAATTCGTTGAAAATAATGTTGCAGGCTGATCGAGCTCGAGAATTGCTCATTCGCTTGATTGACTTCTCCCTCACACATGGCTTGGATTGCTTCGACAAGGCAGGTCATACTGGAAAGTAATTGATGTGTAGAAAGAATATTGAAGGCTTCAGCAAAGAGGTAATCCCCTGTCAGGATGGCTGCGTGATCCCCATAGAGGGAGTTTACAGTTGGTTTTCCACGCCGGATAGCTGATTCGTCGATAACATCGTCATGGATCAGGGAAGCCATGTGAATAAGTTCGGCTGCAACGGCTGCTTGGATCATCGGCGGATTTAAGGGGGCAAAACACATACCACTATAAAGAGTAAGGAGTGGCCGAATTCTTTTCCCACCGGATTGCAACAAACTGACACAGGTTTGTTGAATAAGGCCATCTGCTTTGCTGAGTACGGTTTGCAACTTATCCTCAACCAAGAGCAGCTCGGGAAATTGAAGCGTCGGAATTGACGTGTTCGTGGTGTTAGAGAGTTGTTGTATACTCATAGTATCAGCCTCTGCCCCCTATCGAAATAAAACAATGCTTTTGTAGTATGCCATAAAGGGGAAGATAGGATACCTCATGTGTAATACAGTTGTGGTTTAACTCGGGGCTTGTCGCAGCTTGAAAAATAGCTTTAGTAAAGCAATTAAAATAATGGCTAAAACACCGCTGAGTAAAAAAGCTGTGTTAGCGCCAAACATATCCGTTGTAAAACCCGCAAGCAGGTTTCCGATTGGAGTTGCGCCTACGAAAACTAAGGAATATACGCTCATGACTCTGCCCCGGTATTCATTTTTTGTAGTAATCTGTAAGGTTGAATTTGCAGTTGTGGTAAACCAGAT
>JBAQLX010000071.1:0-4498 GCA_049302315.1 Desulfosporosinus sp. | reverse complement strand
GTTGCGGGGTCTATTGTATTATAATTTTAGGGTGTTTTTACATACTCTTGCAATAATTTTGTCATATTAACAGAGTACATTTCGTAAAAAGGGCAGGACTTTACATAAGTATATCGAATATATAGTAGGTTAACGTCTTATAAAAAACTTGGGGAAGGGACCGCTGGTCATGGATGGCCGAGTGTCCCACCTGTTTTCATTCATCAGTGGTGTCGCGCAGCGGCATGGAAGTCTGACTAGTAGAACGGAAGACAAGGAGCGATAATATGGTTCCGGTAGAATTTTGCTTTCTGGAGAAACTAAACAATGTACAAATGCGTTTGCGCCAAGAAATAATCTCTAAGCCAGCAAGTTTTGAGGAATTGGTTCAGATGAATATGGATGAACTTGATCGAACAGTAAATCCGGCGATTGTCTTGGCTGTAAGCCGAGCTTTTCAAGAACATGGACAAAAATCAGAAGCATTGGCTGGAATTATTCAATTTATATTTATGGCCAATAAAGTCCATAAATTAATGAAAGAGGATAATGATATCGTGGAAGAACTCCGACAATTTCCGGTGCTTGTCGGGGATTTATTATACGGAAAGTTTTTTCTGGAGCTATGCAGAGAGAAGCTGCTTACATTTCTTGACCCACTTGCTCAAGTTATGGGAACGATGAGTGAGGGGGGAATTTCCCGATGGCTCTCCCGTGACAAAAAACTGGGGTTGGCTGAGTCGCTTAAGATTATTGGAAGGGAGAGCGCGTCATTAACAGCATTGGCAGCCCGTCTAAGTGCAGAACTCGCAGGGGTTTCTGTTCCTTTACAGCATAAAATTGAAGCTTTTGGCTGGGAATTGGGATTAGCATGGGGAGCATGGAAAGAACGTTTGGAGAATATCGAGGTTCAATCGATCCTTCAGCGGGCGAATGCAATTTTGAATGAGATTTCTTCTGAGTCTCAGCTTCAGTTACACCCCCTCCGCGAAGTGTATCTTTTCATGATGAAGCAACTGAACGGAGATTACAATCCCCAAGAGGCAGGATTGTAACGAACGGAGTGGAGTATGCAAAAACTTAAAGTTTTTTTTCAAATGATTAAATTTGAACATACCCTTTTTGCCCTTCCTTTTGCGTATCTAGGCGCCTTTTTAGCTGCAAATGGGGTTCCGTCTGTTTTCAAACTGTTCTGGATTACGCTGGCGATGATAGGGGCTCGGACGGCGGCGATGTCCTTGAACCGTCTGATTGACCGGCATATTGATGCGCGTAACCCCCGGACGGCGCAAAGAGCGCTGCCGGCAGGGGTGTTGAGAGTGAATGAAGTCTACTTTTATACTGTGCTCTCTTTCCTGCTCCTTGGCTATTCAGCGTACCAACTCAATATTTTGGCTTTGAAGTTGATGCCGATTGCTGTTTTTTTTCTTGTCTTATATTCCTATACAAAAAGGTTCACCTGGGCTTGTCATATCGTATTGGGAATTTCACTGGGTTTGGCTCCGGCAGGAGCCTGGATTGGGGTAACCGGTCATTGGGATCTGGCGCCCGTTCTTTTAGGGTTAGGGGTCATGACTTGGGTCGCGGGGTTTGATGTTGTTTATGCGTGTCAGGATGTGGAGTTTGATCGCCGGGAGGGGCTTCGCTCAATTCCTGCAGTTTTTGGTTTGCAGAGAGGTTTAGAGATTTCATCGGGATTGCATATTATTGCTGCCATCTTTTTTATAGCCGTCGGAGTGATAATGTCTATGAGCTGGCTGTACTATGTAGGTGTCGCGATTGCCATCGTGTTACTCTATTGGCAGCATCGCCTTGTCTCGGCGGACGACTTTTCAAAGATTGGAGTTGCTTTTTTCGACCTTAATGGCTACTTAAGTCTCTTACTCTTTGTATTTTCAATTCTGGATTTAACCTTATTGCGATAAAGGAAAGGAGGGTATGCTTTGCCCTCACTGTTAGCTCCAAGTGAACTCTTTGACTTAATAGAAAAAGTCGAAAAGGGCGAACGATTAGACCGTGACGCTGGTGTTCGCCTGATCAACAGTCAAGATATCCTGGCTCTTGGGTATATGGCTAATATCGTGCGCGAAAGAAAAAACGGTAATCAAACTTATTTTATTGTCAATCAACATTTAAATTCTGCCAATGTCCACGATGCAACGATGTTTTACGGAAACATGGAATCCGCGGGGGAGCAGATTGACCATTTGTTGCAGTTGCGAGCACTACAGGACCAAAAAGGTAAGTTTTTGTCGTTCATACCGCTTTCCTATGACCCTAAAGATACAATATTGGAAGGAACGATGGGTTATGGAACTACAACGGGTCTTGACGACTTGAAAGTGCTGGCGATTTCCAGGATCTTACTTGATAATTTCGATCATATAAAAGCCTCCTGGATCATGCTGGGCCTCAAATTGGCTCAGGTTTCTCTGGCCTTTGGGGTAGATTATTTAGAGGGTAACGTAGTTGAGGAACGAATTAGTAACTCAGGAGGGGTGGATCCAAGTCAAGGTATGACTAAACGAACCATGATCCACATGATTCAAAAAGCAGGCCGGGAAGCGGCGGAACGAGACGGGTTAGGGGGATCTGCATGCAAACGGAGACCTTGAGAATCATAGAGAAACGTCTGGAGGGTGAACGGCTATCCATCGCGGATGGGATCAAACTATTTCAAGATGCAGATCTTCTTTCTCTGGGTCAAGGGGCGGATCTCGTTCGGGGGCAGATGCATCCGGAAAAAAGGGTGACATTTGTTATTGACCGGAATATTAATTATACAAATGTGTGTTCCTGTCAATGTAAGTTTTGCGCCTTTTATTGTAAACCTAGGGACCCAAACGGTTATATTTTGTCACAGGACGAATTACATGTTAAAATTGAAGAAACAATCGACGTTGGGGGGACTCAGCTTTTAATTCAAGGGGGATTGCATCCTGACTTGGATTTGGAGTACTTCGAAAATCTATTACGTGATATAAAAGCTCATTACTCTATCCATATTCACTCGTTTAGCCCACCGGAAATATGGGACCTGGCGAATAAATCCAGGTTACCCATTGATGAAGTCATCTTTCGCCTTAAAAATGCAGGCTTAGATTCAATTCCTGGGGGTGGGGCGGAAATCCTGGATGATCGAGTTCGTCGTCTAATCAGTCCTAACAAAATCAGCTGGCAACAATGGATGGACGTGATGACGGCAGCACACAAGTTGGGCATGAAGACGACCGCAACCATGATGTTTGGGCATGTCGAGACGTTCGAGGAACGAATTTTACATATGGTACGTGTCCGAGAGGCTCAGGATCAAACGGATGGATTTACGGCCTTTATTCCTTGGAGTTTTGCGCCTGCCAACACATTGCTTGGCGGAGAAGGAAGTACGGGGGTCGAGTACCTGAGGACACTCTCAGTCGCCCGCTTAATGCTCGATAACGTCCCCAATATCCAAGCGTCCTGGGTTACTCAAGGAGCCAAGATGGCGCAGGTTGCTTTACGTTTTGGGGCGAATGATTTTGGGAGTACCATGCTGGAAGAAAATGTCGTTCGTGCCGCCGGCGTACAAACGCGTGTCCCGTTGCAGGAGATTATTCGTTGCATTGAAGATGCGGGTTATCAGGCTGTTCAACGCAATACGCACTACGAGTTGCTAAAGGTGTACGGGAAGGAAGTGTAGGTTGATGCGCAAGCGACCACGCAAGGATGACAATTTGCCGTTAATGGAACATATAATTGCCCTGCGCAAAGTATTAGTAATTTCTGCGTATGCCATAATACTGGGATCCATAATCGGATGGTTCTTCAGTAATCTAACGTTCGCTTATTTAGCAAGACCGGTAACTTTATTGGAAGATATAAGGTTCATTACGACAACTCCCATGGAACCAATGCTGGTGAAGATGAAAGTTTCCGTGTTCATTGGAATTACCCTAGCCCTCCCAGTCCTCATGTGGCAAATTTGGAGTTTTGCGTTGCCGGCTCTAAAGCAAAATGAAAAGAAATATTTATATATTATTGTTCCCTGTTCGGTACTCCTCTTCCTGGGCGGCGCCGCCCTGGGTTTTTATGTAGTGATGCCTTTAGGGATAAAATTCTTGCTTTATGCCGGTGGCGGGGTAGTTCAGTCAACGCCCTTTGTGACCAAAACATCCTATCTTAGCTTTCTCTTAAACTTTCTCATAACTTTTGGACTTGTATTTCAATTACCAATAGTCTTATTGATATTAATTCGCATAGGGGTCTTGTCTCCCAAGACGTTAGCTAAAAAAAGACGTTGGGCAATACTCCTAAGCGTAATCCTGGCGGTTGTTATTTCTCCAACACCAGATCTGGTTACACAACTTCTCATGGCGGGACCAATGTATCTCCTCTATGAAATCAGCATCTGGCTGGGTTATCTCGTGGCTCGTAAAAGACAAAAAGACCTGGCGACAAAGTGAACTCGTTCAACTAAAGTTGAACATCGAGTCTTCGGTGGGGGAGTCTACCCCCACCGAAGCAGAATAAGGTGTACCTC
>JBAQLX010000070.1:0-2895 GCA_049302315.1 Desulfosporosinus sp. | reverse complement strand
AAGTATGAGGACACATCATTACAGGAAGATCATGGCAGTGCTTATCATCGGAATCTTTATGATGCAGCTAATTCCGGCTAAACCAGTTATGGCAGCATTTGATCAAAAGGCTTATTATACAGAGATAAGTAAAAAGCTGGAGGATATGGCCAATAAGTACAACATACCTCCCGTACTCCTGAAGGCCATCGCCTGGATGGAGAGCGGGTGGAAACAATATGAGCTGGATCCTACCACAGGTATCCCTTTGAACGATAAGCCATTAATAGGACGTGACGGTAAAGGAATTGGGATTATGCAGATTTCTTCTTATAATTCCACGGACACAGTGACCGTTGCGAAACTAAAAAACGATATAGAATATAATATTGAAGTGGGTTGTCAGATGCTCAACCAGAAGTGGCGGGCTTCTCCCAAGATTGGAAACGGGGATCGCAACGTTTTAGAAAACTGGTACTTTGCCGTGTGGGGCTACAACAGATGGGGTATTAGGAATAATCCGAATTTCTTTACGGGTGAAACCGCTTATCAGGATTCGGTATTTAGTCTTATGGGGCAGAAGTACATCAATAATGTTATTACGTTCGCCCCCGGAGCCACAAAACTCTCCCCATCTCTTTTGCCTCCAGTGAATCCTCCCAGCCTCCAAAGTCGCTGGAGTACACCGACTCCGACTCATTCAGGGGACCTTGTGGTCGACGCTAATCGCTTGATTTCGTCCGGTGGGGGTCCAAGTGCGGATGCGGCTAACGGGGATTACTGGTACAGCTATGCTCGTTGGGGTTCGTATTATGCCTTAGGTTTTTACAATACCGCCTATGACAGCCCGTTGGTCACCGACAAGACGATTGTCTCACAGAAAATCCTGAGTTCCTCTGGAAAACTCTTGGAAGAAGCGGATGCTTTGGCTTTAGAGCGAAAAGATTCCTCATACGCTACGGCGGCAAAATACTATTGGACGGTAATGCAAGGCCCGAATTTGGATGCCAGCATCTCAGAACGAGCTGGAACCGGCCATCTGAGTGCCTTAGGCAAGCTTTTGGCAGAAGCTGATAAGTTGGCCCTTAACGGAACAGGCCTTTCCCTTACCAGTGCTATTCAGGACTATATTATCGTTTTGCAGGGCCCAAGTCTGGATACCGGCATCACGGAACAGGCAAAAATTAGTCTCCTTAATACCTATGGGAAACTCTTAGCGGAAGCAGACAAATTGGCCCTTGAAGGTACAGCCTCATCCAACACGAGTGCTGCCAAATACTATTTGACGGTTCTGCAGGGGCCGATTCTAGATGCTAGCCTCACCGAACGGGCAAAAATCGGCTACCAAAAAACCAATACCCCTGCAATTCAACCTGTGGAAGTGAGCATGATTCGTCTATTCGGGATGCGGGCGGAAGATACGGCGATCAGGATATCCCAAGAGGGGTGGGCGGACAACTCCTCCCCGTTTGTGATTCTTGCTCGGACAGACCGTTTTCAGGATGCCTTAGCGGCAGCCCCATTAGCTAGGAAACTTAAGGCTCCTTTACTATTGACTGCGCCTGGCCAGCTCGATAACGCTGTCTTACAGGAAATAAAACGCCTGGGATCAGGTGGTAAAGTCTACGTTATCGGCGGAACAGGCGCGATCAAAACGACGGTCACGGATGCGCTCACGAAAGCGAATCTTTCCTTTGAGCGGATTTCAGGGAACACAGCCGCCGATACGGCAGTTGAAATTGCTAAGAAGATCGGTCCCAGCACTCGGGTGATCCTGGCTTCCAGTACAAGCTTTCCGGATGCCCTGTCCGCGTCTGCCCCGGCAGCGGCGCTGGGGATTCCTATTCTTTTAACAGAACAGGGAACGTTACCCGAATCCACCAAACAGCTCTTAAAAGACTTCCAGGTGACCAAGACTATTATCGTAGGCGGAAAATTCGCCATTTCCACAGCCTTCGACAGCACGGGGGGCGCTCTGGAGAGCTATGGTCCCCTGCGCTTGGCTGGGTATACAAAATATGATACGATGTTACAAATCGTGAAGTATTTTGATCAGAATCCTCAATCGATTGTCATAGCCACGGGAGAAAACTTCCCGGATGGCCTTTCGGGTGGTGCTTTTGCTGCGTTGAATGGAAGTCCTATGATCCTAATCCCAAAAGAGGGGATAAATGATGAAACGCAAACCTACCTGGAAGGCCTGGGCGGCAAGACAACTAAAACGTATCTATTAGGCGGAACCGGGGTAATTTGTGCTAGCAATGAGAAACTTATTAGAAATATATTGACTCAGTAACCCCCTAAATTGGCAAAAACACTGGAATTCGAACCCCGAACCTCGAACCACGAACCTCGAAAAGGATGGACGTCATGGATAACAGTAAGGAAATACCAGCATTCGAACCCCGAACCTCGAACCTCGAACCTCGAAATAGATGGACGTCATTGGATAAGCAGGATAAAAAAAACCCGGAATTCGAACCTCGAACCTCGAACCACGAACCTCGCAAAGGGCTGTGGATCACGGGACTTTTGTTTTTTATTGCCTTAGGCATAGAGCTTCTATATATTAAATCATACAATGTAGGTTACTTTATTTCGCCCGATGGATTACACTATGCCAACATTGCCGAGAATTTTCTTCAGGGCCAAGGGCTCGTGAATACAGCAAATTTTGCACAGGGGGATGACGGTGTCGTACGGGCGGTAGCCCAAAAACGGGATTATGTAGTTGGTCCGGTCTATCCCATGCTTTTGGCTATGGTTTTTGGGGTGTTTGGCTTTAAGAGTTATGGCATGGTCATCCTTGTTTTGCACTCTGTGCTCGGTGCTGCCAGTGCGGTGTTTGCCTATAAAACGGGGGAACTCTTGTTTGGCAAGGGGTATGCTTGGATCCCCTATGGGTTAACCTTAGGA
>JBAQLX010000069.1:0-2723 GCA_049302315.1 Desulfosporosinus sp. | reverse complement strand
CCAGGGCTCTTCCCACCCCTTTAAAGGCAGCTTCCAGAATATGATGACGATTCTTCCCGGAAAGTTGCCTGACATGCAGGGTAAGTCCGCTCTGGACCGCTAATGCTCGAAAAAATTCTTCCGCCATCTCGATCGGAAACTCGCCAACTATACCGTCCGGGCAATCTACAGCCCAAACCAGGTAGGCACGGTTGGAGAAATCCAACGCCACTTGAACAAGGGCTTCGTCCATGGGAAGAAGAGCCTCCCCGATCCGTTCGATCCCCACCTTATCGCCGCAAGCTTCCCGCAAAGCCAGTCCCAACACAATACCACAATCTTCTATCATATGGTGAGCATCCACCTCTAAATCCCCGTTGGCTTGAAGGATGAGATCGATATAGGCAAACCGGGCCAAGGCTGTCAGCATATGATCAAAAAAACCAATCCCCGTCTCGACTTGAGCTTCTCCCGTTCCGTCAAGATTCAAGCGAACGTGGATCTCTGTTTCCCTCGTTTTCCGTTCAATATAAGCTCCTCGCAATGTTTGGTCTCCTTTCAAATAACAATTCCTTGTCGCGCATTGAACTAGCGCTGATCTGCCGAATTTGGGCTTGATTCTCTTCTAAGTAACCTAATGCCAAGATTCCCGCCTTTTACACTGGGGCAGGCAAATATTTAGCTTCATAAGGAACGAGCTGAAGGGCCTCGGGGCGAACTAAGCTCTCCAGGTTACTTAATATGGGCTCTATCTCCATCTCCATCTCCATCTCCATCTCTATCTCTATCTCTATGTCTCCTCTCTATGTCTCCTCTCTATGTCTCCTCTCTATGTCTCCAAAGGCTTATTTAACCTCACTTCCACAGCGCGGGCATGCGCTTCCAATCCTTCGCAGCGAGCGAGTATGGCGATTTGCAGGGCATCCCTTTTCAGGGCTGCTTCCGAATATCCGATCACACTGATCTTCTTCATGAACATATCGACATTCAGGGGAGAATAAAACCGAGCAGTCCCTCCGGTCGGCAAGACGTGATTTGGGCCCGCAAAGTAATCTCCAACCGGTTCCGGGGAATACCTTCCGAGAAAGACAGCACCGACATTTTGGACTTGTCCTAACCAGGAATAGGGATCTTCCACGACCAGTTCAAAATGTTCCGGGGCAATTTTGTTGACCAAATCCAGGCCTTCCTGGAGATCTGACACGAGAATTGCAGCCCCATAATTTTCCCAGGAAGCTCTGGCAATTTCGGCACGGGGCAAGTCCGCCAGCTGCCGCTCCACTTCTGATATGGTCTGCTCGAGGAGTTGGCGAGAAGGCGAGACTAAGATCGCCGAGGCTAAGCGATCATGCTCAGCCTGAGATAGCAAATCAGCTGCCAGTTCTTCCGGGCGTCCGCTCTCGTCTACTAGAATTAAAATCTCACTCGGTCCTGCCAGCATATCTATATCAACTGTTCCAAAAACTTGCTTTTTGGCTAAAGTCACATAGATATTTCCCGGTCCGGTTATCTTATCCACAGCGGAGATCGTCTCCGTCCCGAACGCTAACACCCCAATCCCTTGAGCCCCTCCTACTCTGTAAACTTCCGTCACCCCAGCTTCAGCCGCCGCCACCAAAACTTCAGGCCGTAGTGTACCATCCGCTCTTGGGGGACTGACCATCACAATTTCTTTGACTCCTGCAACTACGGCAGGCAAGGCGTTCATCAAGACGGACGATGGATAGGAAGCCGTTCCCCCGGGTACGTAAATACCTACGCGCTTGAGCGGGAGGATAAGTTGCCCGAGTATACTCCCGTCCGGATCCGGTTCCAACCAAGAGATTCGTTTCTGCTTCTCATGATACCGCAGGATATTTCCCTTCGCCGTTCGCATTGCTTCTAAAAAATCCTTGTTCACGTCTTGATAAGCCCCTTGGATTTCCTCATCCGATACCCTTAAACCGCTTAGCCGCAGGTTTATATGATCAAATTCCTCGGTCAGCTGATAAACCGCTTCTTCCCCATCCTCGCTGACACGCTTGAGTATGTCGGCTACACGCTTCTCCAGGGTCGCATCGTCTCCATACGATTTCCGAGTGAGACGGTTCAAATCGAGGTCTCTTAGGTTCTCAATCTTCATAAGTTTCCACCCTTTGTTTCATGCTCTGCTTGCTGCTTGTTTTGCCGAAACGTCCTCTTGCAAGTCCTCACGTAAACGCTCTACTAAATTCTGAATCCGCTCGTATTTCAAGCGATAGGCCACACGGTTGGCAATCAGGCGGGAAGTCGCTTCAAGAATCGGAGCGACCTCGACCAAGCAGTTTTCCTTGAGCGTTTTCCCAGTGGAAACAATATCCACTATCATTTCCGCCAAGTTAACGCACGGAGCAAGCTCAATATTGCCATGAAGTTTAATGGGATGGATCTGCATGCCCAGCCCACTGAAGTAAGTCTCTGCGACCCGGGGAAACTTAGTGGCCACCCGCTGATGGTTCAGTCCACTTAAATCATAGTCTCCACTCGGAAGTTTGGGTGGGACGCCAGCCTCCGGCATAGCAACCACAAATCGGCAAAACCCAAATTTTAAATCTAATAATTCAGCCACATCTTTATTTTCTTCCAACAGGGTATCTTTCCCCACAAAGCCAAGATCTGCGGCCCCATATTCAACAAAAGTTGGAATATCTGTGGCGCGGCAAATAATGATCTTGACCTTACTCTCCTGAAGATCATAGAAAAGCTTGCGGGAATCTTCGTTAACA
>JBAQLX010000068.1:0-2374 GCA_049302315.1 Desulfosporosinus sp. | reverse complement strand
TACGAGAACCATTTGGCAATACTGACATCTAACCAGATCATAATTATTCTTTTTAAACATATTTTGATGATCAGATTTCACTCCACACACCGGACAGTGATATTTCATGACGAACCAGCCTCTCTCTTTGGTTGATTAAACTGTCTTGCGGTTTCCTTAACCCACACAGAGGTTTGGCTATTTGTTTCTTAAAGATTCCCAACCTTTCTCGTAAGCCTCCGTATCACACAAAACAAATTCAGTGTATTGGTTGCTTAGGAAAACCCCGTAACTATTATAAAAACGGACTTTTAAGTCTACATTTTTACATAGGTTACTGATCTCATCATAAGAAATACTATTATCTATGATTTGTAGAAGTTCTGGTCTATATTTGAGAACGTAGTTCTGATAGTTAAAGTCTGGAATAGCAATAAACACAATTCCCTGTTTTTTTATGTGTTTTCGAATTACACGAAACAAGTCTTCGTACCGCTCCCTCGGGACATGCTCCATAACATCGCACAGGGAAATAACGTCGAATTTATCACTTACATTAACATTCGTAATATCATGTACTATAAATTCTACGTCTTTAACAGTATTTTTAGCATATTTAATAAGCTCCGGTGATAAATCGACACCCACAACTTTACTAACACCTAACGATTTGATATGTTCCGTAGTAATGCCAATTCCACAACCTAGGTCTAATACTTTATCACCGCTCTTGATAATTTGGCTTAATCGATTTTTGATATAGGTATGACGAGGGTTCTCACGCTCCCTATCTTTTACTAAGTAAGTCAAAAAATTATCGTAATATTCCTGAACCTTTTTGTCTCCATCTAATTGGGCTTCTCCGTTTTTCGGAATTACTTGTTTCTCATCCCCATGATGTAAAGCGTAGTATCGTCCAGACAAATCCCCCAAAACACCGTATACTTTTTCCATTTGCTTGTGGTAAGAATAGTTATCATCAATGAACTTATGATACTCGGTACTATCGTAAGAACTCTCCGTAAACCTCAACATAAAGTCTTTTAGGTTGTAGTAGATGTATTTATTTGGATAAAACGCTTCTACTCCCGGGAAATAATGTATGATTGGTTTGAGACCACAGCTCATTGCCTCCATTACTCCAACCGGGTGACCCTCCGCAATACTCCCGGTGACAATATAGTGCATGGAGTTTAGCCACTTGCTCATCATGTCGTTAGGTATGAACCCATGAAAATGGGTATTATTTTTAATACCTAATTTTTCGATAATTCCGTTTAGATAGTGCATTAGAGTTTCATCCTGAAAAGAACCCGCGAAGTGAAGTTGATACCTACTGTCAAATTTAACCAGTTCGTTAAAATACTGTACAACGAGCATCGGATTTTTCCTGACGTTTAAATAACCAATACAAGCTATATTAAAACCTCTATCTCTTTCAATGAATGGAAAACGTTTTGTATTTATCCCGTTAGGAACAATTATACATTGTTCAGAAGTCAGGTTCGTCTTTTCTAAAACAATTTCCATAATATGAGAAGATACAAAAATAACCTTGTCGATAGTCTCCCAACAAACGTTTTGCAGATAGTTAGAAAATGCTTCATACCTGTGTAACCTGCATACGATTTTCTTTTGTTTGCTAGATGAATGCTTACTACCATAAGCTACAAGTTCATCACACCACTCAAACCAGCAGATATCCGCCCAATCCATTCCTTGGTCAATCTGTTCGGTACTGGTAGTAATAATCTTCTTAATTACAAAATGAGGCTTTAAGCCCTCTATAATGTCATCAAGAAAGTTGTCCAACCCCGGTTTAACAAATACCGCCAACTTCTGTTTCACTTGAACTAGAAGAGTTGGATCCTCTTCCCACAATCTTCTTAATGCCTCGTTTATTAGATGCTCATGTTCCAAATTAGTAACACTTTTAGCTTGAAAATAATATTCGTAGGCTTCCTTAATCTCACCAAGTTGCTCTTTTATAAACCCCAGATTATATAACAGATCGAAATTAAACGGATATTTCCCTACGCCGGCTTCAAGAGCCGCAATGGCCTCATCAACTTTACTCTCAGAAAATAAAATTGATGCCCTCAAACTATAAATATCTACGTCTTCAGCATTAATTCGTTCATATTCACAGAGAATCGCCTCTGCAGCTTCTGTTTTTTGTTGTTCGAGCAACTTTTGAATATTTTCTTTTATAGCGCTATACTGCTGATAATTATCACTCATAAGAGCTACTCCTCTGCACAATTTTAGGTTACTACTCAGGCATTGACATTTCAATAAATTAGCTGGCCAAACGCACCACCATCTGCTATAATTAAATAAAAACTTTGTGGGTGGTGATCGTATGACTGAGGAGAGCATAATTAAAGCTTACTAT
>JBAQLX010000067.1:0-6650 GCA_049302315.1 Desulfosporosinus sp. | reverse complement strand
AGATTGACTCACGTTGTTTCAAATCATCGCAAGGCATCCCATCAACCAGCACCTTAAAGTCATCGGTCATTTCCAATGTCTTATGCGGCAGCAGAGCAGCCATCCCCAGCCTTGTATAGGACGGCAGCACACTCAGCATGGCCTCCAATTTAACGGTACATTTTTCGTCGTCCTGCAATTTCAAGAAAAGCGAACGCCCCACTTCATAGCGCAGGGCATCAGAAATAATCACCACGACCCGATCCTTGCTGGAACGGATATATTGATTATAAAAATTGCGCTGCAATGGAAGGACAGATAACATATCCTCTTTAACCAGGCAAGAGTTCCACTTGGGAAGCACTTTGGAGAGATATTCATTGGTGTAGATATTTTCCACCAAGTCACGCAGTTTCTCAAAGGAAGTGTTTTCGCTGAGCCGGTCATAATAGTAATAGAACTTTCGATAGTGGCTATCAACCAAACAGTCGGAAGCAAGGTACTGCTCCACAATGCCTTTGTAACTGTCTTGCCCCTGATAGTTGGCTGCCAAAACCAAATAATAGGCATTTTCTAAAAGGAAATACTGAACCTGACAGCTTTCTCCGAAATGCTTTTTACGACGTTCCTCACAAATAGCAGGCATAGTGAGGTCACCCAGCTTGGCCCCGTTATCCTCGTTCAAAAGTCTGTCATTCACCCAATTGATGATGAAACGGTCTATTACTGCAAAGGTATCACAGGCAAGCAGAGCCTCCGGCTTATAAGCCTCAAAAGCAGAGGCTGCATTCAGTACCTTGGCTACATAGGCTGAGATTTCATTATATTTCGCTCGGTACAGCACATTGTTCATCAGGCTATCCAGAAAGGCAATAATATTACCGGATTTATAAGACACAAAGCTTTTCCAGGCCTGGGGCAGCTCACCATGAAGATATCGTTCTGTATAGGTCACAAACATGGTAATGGTCAGCTTCTCCAGGGTAGGCTTCATGTCGGTATAGCCAAACTGTTCCTCGCAAAGCCTCCAGAAGGCAGCAAGCAGATCGTATTTATCAAATTCCGCAAGGAACTTATTGTCTTCAAAGCTATCATCCGTTAGGACTACACGCACAACTTCGTCGAAAAAGGCAGTTCTGGTCTTGCAGAGCACGCTCATCAGCGCCACTTCAATGGTTTCTCTGGTAAAGTTCTCAATCTCCAAATCATAGAATCGCTGAGTGCGCTCCTTGGCTCCAAAGAACTTAATATATTTTTGAATTATCGGTTTGTACATAGCATCAATTCCGAGGTCAACCGTGAGCAAGGATGCTCTGTCTGCAAAGAATTGCTTAGAATACAGCAAAGTATCCTCCAGATGATTATCCCGCACGTTTGGCCGTGGAAATGAAGCATAAATTAAATAGTTGGTTGTATGATCCAGCCGCTCCAGATAGTATTTGGTATAGAACTGGTTATCCTTCTCCAAGAGATAAACCTTGGCATTGACCAGCTCTAGTGTATCAATATCCTCGGCAAACTCAGCCTTGTCGTCATACCAGAAAACTAGCTTTCTGGTTTCTCCGACAAACTCAGCATTGAGTTTGTCTGTTATTTGTTTGAGGTTTAATTCTACCACTGCCACCACCTCCTAGAGTATTCCACTCAGTTCTAATAAAAGTGTATCTAAATTACAATCTACGCAACCACGCTGTTCTTCAACCTCTAAGCGTTCCCTTATTGTTATTTTTCTTTTTTTAAGTGTCTCAATTAGGTCTTTTGCCATCCACTGCCACTTGTATTTAACCTTTTCTGGTGCATCATTATAGTTTTGAACAACCATTTTTGTGTACACATTGATCGTAGAATGGACAACTGCGCCCTTGTTCAAAAGTATCCTATCAATATTTGGAAGAAACGGCATGAATGAGGCGTATTCAACATTTAATTCGTCTTGCTCAAAATATTTCAAATGTTCACTAGATAAAGGTAGCTGCCCAAGTTCTTCATTTGCGATGATAATGCGTGGATAGCGAACTTTCTTTTTTTCTATATCGGCAGCCCTTACAAGTGGCTCTCCCCAAACATTATCCTCGTGGTATAAATTTCCAATACATACACAGCCTCTAAACGCCATTTCTCCACTGTATAATTGATTTTGCAGAAAAATGAGATCTTCAATCAGTTCGTTCGCATTCTCGACATCTGTGGAGATGACTATTGTATCAGATGCCCACAAAAACTTTATATTACGGGATTCCTGGCACTCTTTAGAATATCTAAGCGACATGAGTTTGTTATAGAAATTAGGAAACATCAGTGCAATATCATGAGGCTTTCCATCATTTGCGTTAAACCCATCGTTCTGTCTAACAAGATTGCCAAAACCAATAATATCAATAAAAAGTAGCACCTTTTTATTCTCGGTTCCTAGATGATATAGCATTTCACTCACCTCAAATCTTTGCTAACACCTCAAGCTTCTTGCCATCGGTATCAGTTTGTACTTTTTCATAATTGACCTTCACGCCATCGTCCAAATCAATGGCAATCCGAGCAAGAGCCAAATGAGCTATTTTCTCATCATATTCTTTGGTTTCTTTAAGCTGCTTCATAAGCTTTTCTTTTCGTTTTGTAGCAGCAGTCACTTCACGAGCATTGCCGCTGTTCTCTATGGTTTCCTGCATCCTGGAGATTTCGCTTTCATAAACACGCTGCATCCGGTGGAGATAATCAATACGCAAGTTACCGATTGTATCTGCATTATAACGATGCATATAGACAAGAGCCTTATAACCATCTACTTTGCCACTGTCAAACAGCCAATAGATCGGCCGCTTCTGATAAATCTTGCAGTGATCCTTGAAGAAGTCTTTCAAAAAGTAATTGCGGATAATTTCACGGGAACTGTTGCCCTTGTTCCCCAGAGCTTTTGCAATTAAATCAAGGTTTTCATCTAAGGTTTCTGCACCATAGACCTTTTTCACAAAGGCACAGAACAGGCCAATAATATCATCCTCATAGTATTCTTCATCGGTAATGGACAGAATATTGTCCCTATCTGGAATAAAGGTGCTGTACTTGCTATCATCCCACTGCCCACCGGCATAGGCAAGTCCATCTATATCAAGGCTATAGCGGCCAAACATACAGCCAACGGCATAGGAAATAAAGCTGCGGATATCGCGCCCCAAATCCGCCTTGCGGATGGTTACGTCCTTATCCTCTACCCCTGGTGACAACTCGCCCTGTAAACCATAGATATCGATGAAAATACGGTTCAATTCTTTTTCGTTGGATTTGAGTTGGTTAAATTGGGATTCTGCAAAGTTCTGCCATTCGGCAAAAGCGGCTGTAATAGTGGAACAGTTACAGAGCAATGGATGTTTTACATAATCCCACGAGGTTTCATAAGAATCCCAGTCTATTTTGCTGGTTTTAATGCAATCATGAATCATACTTTCAATATTCTCAGAACAAGAATCAGGAATCAGATATGGTATCTTCCTTAAATAGCCTGATTCAAAACCAATAGTTGGAGATAAAATGCTTAAAATATTCATGACTACCTTAGTATTTAAAAAGCCTAGTGTAATGATTTTGGAATGTTCATCCTTGAAAAACATTCCATATCCGCTATTAGAATATAGAAATCCAACTGGCGCATATCTGAAAGACGTTGTAGCAGAGCTGATAACTGTCCATGTGATTGCAGATTGAAAAATATAGTCTAAATTGTAATTGTGAGAACGTACTCTACCAGTTGTATCATCTCGGAAATTTTGAATTGCGAAACCATCATTTTCCCAATTTACAACATAATCATTGTTTCCATACCATTTGCGATTTTCTCCGCCCTTGGCAAAGGGGAACCATTTGCGTTTACTGTTATGTGCTTCGATGCGAGATTCGCACAAAAGCCCAATATTGTTCTTTGCAACCTCATGCCAAAGCCTAATGAATAAATCATTGTTAGCCGTAGCCATACCAACACGGGGTTCACAAACATCGCCAATAAACGCGTTCTGTGCAAAAGCGTTTAATAATTCTTTGCTAACCCAATAGGCAACTGGAGAACCCGGAATATATGTGAAACTTTCTTGCTTTGCATTGTGGTTACCCATGCCTGCAAAAAACCATTTCTCCTTTTTATCAACAGAATCGACAGCACCTTGCTTTTCAAAAAGTCTTCGGTATGTGCCCATATATGATGGAATGAACCATTTTTGTATGACAAAAGCCGTTGTGCCGAAATCCGACCCAAAAACTCCTCGTCCAAAATGAATCATATTTATAATTGTATTGCTACTAATAATCGCAGATCTTAGTTTTTCATAAGAAGCTAAAAACATCCAAACCGGAATGTTTATCATTGAAATATAACCGTTATTACTACACATATCTTTAGTTTTTTCCATGCAAACAGTGCTCATATCATACTTTGTATTTGGATAAGATTTCTTCACAAACTCAGATAATTTTGCTCCCATGCCGTTACCACCCATGTATGGCGGGTTGGTCACAACCACATCATATTTCTGTGCCATAACAACACCAATCCTAACCAACATACGTAGTTGGTTCTTGGTGTCCTCAATGCCGATAGTATCCAACGTCATCTGTTCGCTCATATCTGCATTACCAACGAACTGATACAGCAACTCCCAATTGTAGCTCTCCACATTAAGAATAGAGCCATACTCCTTGGCGTCGGTGAAGGTGTCAAGCAAGCCCTGCATCTGAAGCTTGGCAGTGTTATATTCTATCTCGTCCATACCTGCTCCGAAGTAATGCAGTTGTCTACGATTAATACCATTGCTTTCTTGAATTGCATAGATGTGACAAGTGGTATCACCATTCAAAATACGGCGATTATACTGACGTGATTTCATCATGATTGCAAAATAAGCAAGCTGATAAGCACGATTGTCAATATCCAAACCATACAGATTGTTCTCAATAATGATCTTTGCTGCGTCACGTTGGCTATATCCATAGCTTTCATAAATCTGCATGAGGACATCAAAAGCATACACTAAAATATGACCGCTCCCCATGCAGGGGTCAATAACCTTAATGTCCTCAGGTTTGATAGCCTTATATTCTTCTCGAATAGCAGCCAGTTGTGCTTGAACTTCTGCTTCCTGCTCAGCTTCATCCAGATAATACTTCCAACCTGCTTTCAAGTCATCATTCGGGTGGCCTTCTATCCACAGCCGCCCAAGGCTATTTTCCACCATATAGCGCACAATCCAATCCGGGGTGAATAACTGAGTAGCTGCCGGAATGCGCTCTTTAGTAATCTTGATGTTCTTTTTAAGCAGGGCAAAGGTCTCGTCTTTCGGCTCGGTGTTGTAATACTGGTACATCCATCCAATTATTTCAACCTGACCTTCTTTAGACACATTAAAGTCATCCTCAAGAATATCATGTACCAAATGATATACAACCCCGTCCTGATCAGTGAAGGACACGTTCATCAAAAGCTCAGTGAAATCATTGGTTTTCTCAAACAATTCTGGCAAAACAGCGTTTAGAACGTTGCATTGCTTGATAAAGAGCATACGAAACAGTTCATCCAAATGATTATCATTTTTCAGCTGCATGATACGGTCTTTCTCATAGGGGGTATAATCCAAGTCGGCATACATAGGATCGGTAACTAAATCCGGCTCGGACTTATTGCTGCTTTCCGAGGACAGGACCCGAATATGCGTTGGCAGATAATCATTCACTTCCATGAAACGCACCGCAATCAGGCGATTGAACCAAGTATAGGCAACTTCTTCAACCACATTTTTATAGGCTATATTATAATCGGTCTGGTTGGCCTTACGCTGAATTTCCTCAGACAGCTTTTTACGTTGTTCAATTTCAACACTGGTTATGGAGTACGGCTCCTTTGTGCCAATATCGAAAAACTGAACAGTCTGCGTAGACTGCGGCAGAGGACTATTAATTTCTTTCTCTGTGATTCCAAGTAGTCCGGCTTTATATGTGATCTCTGCGATGAGCTTGTTTCTTGCCCATATTGCAAAGCTTTTAATCGCTGTTTTATTCATTGCATATCCTCCATCGTATTAAGTAAATTTCAAGTTATTATTGAGTAAAATAACATTTTTTTACTCGATTACTTAATCCATCAGGCAGCCAATCAATTACTCAATTTTTGCTCATTTTTCTCTATATACTTAATCATACTTAATTATACTCAATAATACTTAATCACGATTTATCAATATCCAAGATGCTATTCTCTTATTCTCGGAATCAACAGTAATGATTCCATCACGTTTTAAGGCTTTGAATAGGTTTTGAATCTTATTTTCTTTCTGTTTATCATCTAATACATCGGACAACTTAGGGCCTACCAGCTTTATAATGTCTTTCTTCTGAACTTTCCCAAATTCTTCAAGATAACTGACAATTAAATCCTTATAATACTGGTCATCAAAAGCTTTATTTTTGATATACCGTTCTTTTTCATCCAGCATTTCGGCTACGCCGGAGGAAAGGAATAGACTTGGCATTTTTCCTTCAATCAAGCCCATTTTACGCAGTTGTCTGGATTCTCCGGCTGTAATCTTTGTACTTTTTTGTACTGCATCCAGCAGAAAAACCATATTCAAGTCAAAATTAGGGTTATCGAATAACAGACGAGTGTAGTTGACATCCAGCACCTTACCGTAAAC
>JBAQLX010000066.1:0-7648 GCA_049302315.1 Desulfosporosinus sp. | reverse complement strand
CTCGAACCTCGATAAATGAGGAGGTGAAAAAATGGCTACGAAAATTCGCTTATGCCGCATGGGTGCGAAAAAGAGTCCTTTCTATCGAATGGTTATTGCTGACGCTAAAGCTCCTCGTGATGGACGTTTCATCGAACAAATTGGATATTATGATCCGACAAAGAGCCCTGTGGTTTTGAACATCGACGAGGAAAAGGCTATAAAATGGTTATCAACAGGAGCACAACCTTCTAATACTGCCAGGTCTTTGCTGAGTAAGGCTGGTGTCTTAACTAAATTCCACGAGTCCAGGAACAAAGTGTAAGTGAGAGGGGGTGGTTCCTGTGAAGGAACTTGTAGAAATCCTCGCGAAAGCGCTTGTCGATCATTCTGATCAAGTTAACGTTATTCAGTCTGAGACAGATAAGAGTGTTCATTTGCAACTGACTGTCGCACCTGAAGATATGGGTAAGGTTATTGGAAAACAGGGAAAGATCGCCAACGCTATTCGTACGCTCGTTAAAGCGGCAGCCGTCAAAGATGGTCGCCGAGTTCATATGGACATTGATCAATAACGTTGAGAAGGGCACTAAGCCCTTCTCAACGTTTAAACTATCTGCTGTGAGGGGGCAAAAAGTATGGATGACGTGCTGATCGGAGAAGTATTGCGTCCGCAGGGGTTAAGCGGCGAACTGAAGATTTACCCTTTAACTGCTGATCCTGCGCGATTTCTGAAACTGCAGGAAGTTTGTTTGCGGTGTGGGGAGATCGAGAAGCACTTCAGGATTATTTCGGCCCGGGTACAGATGGAATTAGTCTTTCTCACGGTGGAGGGGATTGATGGGATAGACCAGGCAGAAAAGTACCGGGGGTGGGAGGTTCGGATTGACCGCTCAGAAGTTCCTCCTCTGCAAGAGGGATGGTACTATTTCGAGCTTGAAGGGATGCAAGTTTATGAGGGGGATGTCTTGTTAGGCACCTTGTCTCAAGTCTTGGAAACTGGAGCAAATGATGTCTATTTGGTCAAGGGGGCTAAAGGTGAAATATGTGTCCCAGCACTTAAAAGTGTTGTCTTGCATGTGGATGTCGAGGGCCGACGCATGGATGTCACACTTCCTCGAGGACTTTAATCGAGGATCGATGTTCGAGGTACGAGGTTCGAACCGCAGCTGTTGTTGGAGGAAAGAACACTTAGAGGCAAAGGACGGTTGACTCCCACAGGAGCAGAGTAGGTAACTCCCACTTATGAAGCGGGAGACTTGGAGTGGATCAACATAATGCAATTTACGGTCTTAACGTTATTTCCAGAAATGTTTGCGCCGCTAAAAGAAAGCATCCTCAAACGCGCACAAGAAACCGGATTGGTTAAAATACAGTTTGTGAACTTTCGAGATTATGCGATCAGTAAACACAAAAATGTGGATGATGTCCCCTATGGTGGGGGGGCAGGCATGCTCTTAAAGCCCGAACCTATTTTTGCCGCCATACGAGATTTACCCTTGCCCAGTGGTAGACGAAGGGTTATTCTTATGTCTCCACAAGGGGCTGTCTTTCGCCAAGAGAAGGCTAAGGAGTGGTCCGAACAGGAGGAACTGGTTTTTATATGTGGGCATTACGAGGGGTTTGATGAGCGAATCCGTGAGTTGGCTGACGAAGAGGTGTCCCTTGGAGACTATGTGTTGACAGGCGGGGAACTAGCCGCGATGGTCATGATTGATGCAGTGGTGCGACTAATTCCTGGAGTGCTCGGAGAAGATACTTCCGCCGAAGAGGATTCACACAGCATCTCACTCCTGGAATATCCTCAGTATACGCGTCCGGTTGATTTCGAGGGAAGGCAGGTTCCCGAAATTTTATTATCCGGTCATCACGCGCTGATTAAGCGGTGGCGGAGAAAAGAGTCACTGAGGCGTACTTTTTTGAGGCGTCCAGATTTAATTAAAGCAATTACTTTTGGAGTTGATGATTATCCGCTATTAGAAGAACTTATCCTTGAACACGAGGAAATTGCAGCGTATCAAGCTTTGTGGAAATAGTGAAGCGCGATGCGCGAGGCGAGAAGTGTGATATCTGACTTTCGAGTCTCGAATATCGCGCCTCGCGCCTCGATATTGATGCGTTGGGAGGAACTCCATGGCAGACATATATTTAGCATTAATCCATGCCCCAGTGTACAATAAGAATATGAAGACGGTAGCGACTTCAATCACCAACCTGGATCTGCATGATATTGCGCGTTGCTCAACCACTTATGGCCTAAAACGTTATTTTATTGTTCATCCCGCTGAAGCACAACGCCAGTTGGCTAAACGTATCATGGGCTTTTGGCAAGAGGGGTATGGAGCTGTTTATAATCCTGATCGTCAAGAAGCGTTTGCGCGGGTAAAAATCGCGGAGAATTTGACCGAAGTGTATGCAGAAATTGAAGCAGAACAGGGGGTAGCTCCTGTAACAGTAGCGACGGATGCTGGAAAATATGCCAATACAGTCACATATGCACAGCTCCGTGAGGACATAGAAACTAAGGATATACCAATTCTATTAATGTTTGGTACGGGTTGGGGACTGCTTAAGGAAGATGTCGAACAGATGGATCGAATATTGGAGCCAATTTATGGACCCACGGATTATAATCATTTATCCGTGCGTTCTGCTGTAGCTATTATTTTGGACCGCTTACGCGGACACTGAGATGGTCTGGAAAATTGTTGCATAGCTAAATAGGTTGTGATAAAATAAGCTGGTCAGTTAATAGGTGGTCCGCTCGCTGAAAATCAGTGTATGAACACCTGGACAAGGAAGGAGGGAATTTTATTATGGATTATATTCGCATGATTGAAGAAGAACAAATGAAAAAGGATCTTCCTCACTTCCGTCCAGGAGATACAGTGCGTGTTCATGTGCGTATTATTGAGGGAACCCGTGAACGTATTCAAGTTTTTGAAGGGCTTGTCATCGCTATGAAAGGTGGCGGCATCAGAGAGACCTTTACTGTTCGTCGTGTCTTCGCTGGCGTTGGGGCAGAACGTACTTTCCCTTTGCACTCACCTCGCTTGGACAAGATTGAGGTGGTTCGCCGAGGTGTGGTTCGCCGGGCTAAGCTGTACTATTTACGTGCACTTTCCGGTAAGGCGGCACGGATTCGCGATCGTCGCTTTGTTTAAGGTAAAATGGGCTGGAGCAATCGGGCTCTTTTTTTACTAGTCAGAAAGCATAAGCTGACGGAGACCAGTTGTTACACTCGGCCATCCCGGCGCCTAGCCATCCATGGCGGCGCTACTAACCTCGAACGTCCTGTTCGAGTCATGGCCGGCGCATTTTTATTGTTTTATGGCGTATGCTCCCAGGATTCTTGTTCATACTAAAAGAGTAGTACAAGAGGGGAGCGAGACGATGGAACGTCAGAAATCAAAACGAAAATGGATCTTGGGTATTATCGGCGCGGTTCTACTGATTGGTGTCTTTCTTCGTTGGGGAGTATTGCAGCCCTATCTGATTCGGCAACCTTCCATGGAACCCGGTTTGGCTTCAGGAGATCGCATTGTCGTCAATCGACTTGCGTATCGCGGGTGTGCTCCCACCAGAGGGGATGTCGTCGTGTTTGCGTTCCCGAAGGACTTAAAGCGAACCTTCGTTAAACGAGTTATTGCGGCCGAGGGTGAAACAGTCGAACTCCGCGATAATCAAGTTTTTGTGAATGGAGACGTTATTGAGGAGCCTTACGTTAAACCCGGTGATTATCCTCCTTATGGTCCGGAAGTTGTTCCAGTGGGGAAGGTATTTGTCTTAGGGGATAACCGTCGTGAGAGTGAAGACTCGCGCGAATGGGGGCTTCTCCCTATAAACTACCTCTTAGGAAAAGCCTGGTTATTATACTACCCTTTTCAACGGTTTAGGTTTTTTTAGCGAGGCGTGAGGTTCGACTTTGTTACTCACTTAGGTAACTTTAATTAATCTGGGAAGGGATACATTATATTATTTTTGGTTAAACTCAGAGAATTTATTAGGGGTACTTCAACTTAATCAGAGGTCCTCCCCATAATATGTGCGGCTCGGTGAGAAGGATGAAGAGGAATATTCATGAGTATTCAATGGTTTCCGGGGCATATGGCTAAAGCAAGACGCCTTTTAATTGAGCAGCTTGAATGGGTAGATGTTGTTTTGGAACTTGCTGATGCTCGCATACCAGTTAGCAGCCGTAATCCAATGCTCCAAAAACTGCTTGGAAATAAACCCCGCTTACTACTATTGAATAAAGTGGATTTAGCAGATCCCACCTGGACGGCAAAATGGCTTACTTACCTAAGAACTTCAAGTCCTGTTTATGCGGTTAGCGCAACTACAGGGCTTGGGGTTAAACAGATTGTACCGGAATTGGAACGCATGGTTCTGGTTAAACAAGCAAAGCAGGCTGAAAAGGGGATTCGTCCACAGACGATTAAGGTGATGATTGTGGGGATCCCCAACATTGGCAAGTCCTCCCTGATTAATCAATTGACGGGCGGAGCCCAGGCAAAAGTTGGTAACAAACCAGGCGTGACCCGGGGAAATCAATGGGTTCGGATTCACAAACGAGTTGAACTGTTAGATACACCAGGAATGTTGTGGCCTAAATTTGAAGTTCCTGAAGTCGGGCGGAAGCTGGCTGTTCTCGGAACCATAAAAGATGATGTTTTTGACATTGAAGAATTATCTGTATGGATCATTGAATGGCTCAATTTGTACTCTCCAAAGACCTTACTCCGTTATCAGGTCCCGGATTTAGAGGTTACCTTGGAGAGCCTGGGAAGAAAACGGGGGTGCTTGATCCACGGTGGGCGTGTGGATCTGCTCAAAGCAGCTCAAATTTTCCTGCGTGAACTTCGTACGGGACAACTTGGTCCAATAACAATGGATTATATTTAATTGACTTTACATGTTAAAGTAAGAATTAGGCGGAGAAGAGGAGAGAAGCGTGGAACCGTTATCCCAGATGAGTATTCGGGAAGTTGAAGAAGCACTGTATAATAATCCTTCCCCTCAAATGCTTGGCGCATGCCAGAACGACCCGCGGCAAGGAGTTCGGCGGCTTGTGGATCGTCTGCTTAAGTATCGGCATGCACAAGCTATTGAAGAGGCCCGTATTCAGCAAATGCTTGCAGAAGAAAAGAAATTATGGCAGCAAGGATTCCTGCTGCTGGCAGGTATTGATGAAGCGGGGCGAGGACCTCTGGCCGGCCCAGTTGTTGCCGCAGCGTGTATTCTGCCGACACGATTTGATTTATCCGGGCTCAATGATTCTAAAATGCTGACGGAGAGTAAACGGGAAAAACTTTACTCTCAGATTCAGGCGCAAGCGATTGATTATGCGCTGGGAAGCGCTGAGCCGGCGGAGATCGACGCTCTGAATATTTTACAAGCGACTAAATTAGCCATGAAGCGAGCGATCGAAGGTTTGAAAGTCCGTCCTCATTATTTGATGATTGACGCCCTAACTCTCCCTGCTGTTAAGTTGCCGCAGCTTCCGCTGATAGGGGGAGATCAAATAAGTGCGACCATCGCAGCAGCCTCGATCCTGGCAAAGGTGACGCGTGACCGTTTGATGGTTGAA
Organism: Desulfosporosinus sp.; assembly: GCA_049302315.1. Classification (GTDB taxonomy): domain Bacteria; phylum Bacillota; class Desulfitobacteriia; order Desulfitobacteriales; family Desulfitobacteriaceae; genus Desulfosporosinus. The sequence continues at coordinate 2,079 of JBAQLX010000066.1, read as the reverse complement.
CTCGATACCCTTTATCCGGAATATTTGTTTTCCAAAAATAAAGGGTATGGCACACGTGAACACCTGCAAGTTTTGCGGCGATTAGGACCATGTCCTCTGCATCGAAGAAGTTTCGCTCCGGTGAAACAAGGGACATCGGTCATATAAATAATGAGCAGGTAAGCAATAGTACCAATAATTGATAACTTGTTTTGCGAATCCTTGTTCAAATGGTCTTGGTGAGTTCGCTAGGATTTTTTTTTGCTATAGCCCAGTCCCCGGAACTTGGCAACGATTATTAACAGAAGAGGGATCCCTATTTCAATCGGCAAGGAATACAACGGCCAGATTTTATCTAGATAATCAACAGCTTGCATTAAACTTCTAAAGGAATAATAAGCGAAAATATTAAGAGCTAAAACGACTGGAATAATAAGTTTACGGTAATTTATCATCCTAAAAAGCTGAGCTAAACTCAGAACAATAGTATAGATAAAGATACTTAGTTTAAGATAACTACCCAAAAAATTTGTAATCATAAAAAACGGATCCATTCGTTCAATAGATCGCCCCATACTTGCATAACGACTCACCAGATAATACGGTAAACTTAGAATGTGGCATTCCAAGCCAAAAATCAAAGTGTAGGAGCCCGTCGTCAGGGCGCCGCCCAGACCAACAGCAACGATAGCGGACACCAATATTTTAGCGACCTTTTGGTTATTCCTGATGTAGGGGTAGAAAAAGAGAATTATGATGAATTCCCCCGCATAAGCGATAACGGTTAATGAGCTTCGTAAGATATTGCCGATTCCGTCGCCAAACACAGGCAGCAATTCTGTAAAATCGAATTCGGGAATAAGTAAAAGATAAATCAGAAGAAAAGTTCCCAAAATTAGAAAGAAGAGAAAATCGGCGCTTCGCCCTATTACCTCTAAGCCGTGGTATACAGCATAAGCAGGAGCCAGACTGACTAGGATATAGAGAGCCGGAACGGGAGTATTTGGGAGCATAGTTACGGCAAACAAACCTACGACTTCATTATAAACAAGAACTCCGGTATGAAAAAGCCATAAAATAAGCAAGGCGCTGACAAATTTACCCAACCACGGTCCCAGAACCAGATCGCTGTATTCTACAAAGGTCTGCTCAGGAAACATGGACCCAAGTTTGGAACTTATCCAGACCATAAGTCCTGCGCAAGGGATAAAGAAAAGAATGCACATATCCCAACCATCCCTTGGGGCATATCTGGTGATAATCGTCGGCAGGTTTAAGATGGCAGTGGCCATATATGTCCAAAACATAATAAAAAAAAGTTGACGTCCATTTATCCTACCTTCTTCAAGCATCTTGCCACCTACTTTTCGAGTTTACCGTTAAAGGTTTTACTTGATAAGCCGGTTCGCTTAATTGTACTGTCCGCCTTAACGTTTATTGTTACTTCTGAATACATTTTTGGCCATTGTTCTTTAATACTATCCCAAAGGGCTTGATCCTTCATTTCTACCAGCCGTCCGATCCCTAAGATATCAGACTCACTTTCCTGGGCTTGCTTGCATGCGGAGCGGATATGTTCTTCAAACGTTTGATTTAAGGTTGTTTCGGCGAGCTGAAAATCCTCCGGGTTGTTGAGCGGATAGGCCCCGCTTTCCACTAGTTCACCGCGTATTTTGACAATAATATCCGCAGTAATGCGTTTTTCCCGATTAATTTGGACACTGATTTTTGCTTTATTTTCATTAAACCTATAAGCAATTTGACCGAGGTCAGCAATGGATACGGTTTGGCTTCCATCTTTAGCTTCACCTTTTGCCAGCACGAAGCCTTGGGTATCAGTATTGTTAAGCCAACCGCCCAACTTTTCTGCCTTATAGAGGGCGAGACCGTTTATTATCAGGTTGTTCTCCTTTTTGAGTTTGTCTGAGATAGATACTTCGATAACCGGAGCCCAAGCGTCTATGCCGGGGGTCAGCATTTTTTTACTAAAATCTTTTAAAGTTATTTCCTCAATCCCATAGGATTGGGTTTTGCCATAGCCTCCCAAGCCGTATATTTCCTTACCTATGTCGCTTTCCATTGTCGGTTTGGCTTGCAGCA
>JBAQLX010000065.1:0-6624 GCA_049302315.1 Desulfosporosinus sp. | reverse complement strand
GCCCGATGGAATTATTGTAACTGTCATAGACCTTCCAGTCGACAAAATCACTGACGTTTTGCTTATACTCCGCCATAACCTGGTTAATCTCTGAATCTTTCGCAGTTTGCAACTTCTGCTTTGCTTTAGCATCCATGGCATTGGTCAGTTTAGAAGCGTAATCACTCTCAATCGCAGCCAACGCCTGATCGCGCAGCTTCTCATAATAAAGAATTGCCGGTGGATATGAGAATGGATGTTTTTGTTAACAGGTTTGGAGGGTACTATTATGAATACCTTATCTTTGTTTCCTGACTATGATCCTTGCAACGATGGAATTAATCTTGATACCACTCACACCTCAGTTTTACCATCCATAACTTATGCGGTCAATGTTTTAATCGGCCTAAATCTTGTTTTAATATTAATGGCTAATATAATCATTCATAAAAAGGACATTGATGTATTACCGCCAGTTTAAAAGGAGTTGTTAATAATGGCTGAAAATATATTAGTAATCAAAGAAGTAACAAAGAAATTTAAAAATGTTACAGTACTTAGCAATGTCTCTATTTCTTTTGAAGCAGGGAAAATCCATGGTATTATCGGGCGCAATGGTTCGGGCAAGACTGTTTTGTTTAAATGCATCTGCGGATTTATGCCTCTTACCTCCGGTCAAATATTTGTGGACGGTAGGCAAGTCGGCAGAGAAATTGATGTGCCGCAAGATATTGGTACCATCATTGAAGCACCAGGGTTTCTTCCCAATTATAGCGGTTTTAGAAATCTTAAGCTACTTTCGTTAATTGGCAAGAAAATAGATGATGCAGGAATTAGAGAATCAATTAAACGAGTAGGATTAGATCCTGACAGCAAAAAGTGGGTTAGCAAGTATTCTCTTGGAATGCGGCAACGGCTCGGAATCGCACAGGCGTTTATGGAAAATCCCTCAATTCTTATTTTGGATGAACCAATGAATGGGTTAGATAAGCATGGAGTTGAAGATGTTCGACAACTCATTTTAGATCTTAAAGAAGAAGGAAAGACAATTTTAATTGCCTCACACAATTCCGAAGATATAGCTAGGTTGTGTGATACGGTCTGCGAAATGGATGGCGGGAGATTAACAGTTATCCAATAATGATTCCAGTGCAGAAACCCTCTAAATTTCTAGTCTAAAAGCAGGAATTCACCCCCCTAATGTTGAATTATACAGTATATGAAAGATAACGAGAGATATCATGACATAGTTTGCATATACTGAGATTTGAGGTGATTTTTGCTATGTTTAGAGAAAATACATCACATAGACAAGAAAAATTATTTAATAATTTGATTGGAATGGACCCCCGCTATAAAAAGAGACTGGGTTATATAGGAAAAATAAACCCTATAAGTAACCGTCGGCTTATATTTCGTAATGCTGGTACACCAAATCGAAGAAATTGAATATGTTATATATGGAAATGCAGCTTTTCCCTAAAGAGCAAAAGGAGTAGATAAAATGAGTACAGTATTATATGGTGGTCCTGGAAATCACGCCTATGCCGTCGTTGGCTCACTGGATGCGGGCGATCAGTATAACGTATTGTGGGAGGAATATGGATGGAAATTCATTGATTATCCAGCCGGAAGCAAAAGAAAGAGAGCGTATCTTCAAGGTGGGGCTTATAATCCCTATCCAAGCTCCTTTCAATCAGGAGTTTTGGGTAAGATGAGTTCAGGACAATACGTTTATGGAGGACCAAGCACTTCAACTTACGCACAAATTGGTTCTCTTTCAGTTAATGAAAACATTACTGTGCTTATCCCCAATGAAGCGGGTTTTGCTTTCGTTGAGTACAGTACGAGTAACGGTTCTAAAAGAGGTTATATCCTAACCGGGACTTTTACGATTACAAGCACTACCGCTTTGGCTAAAATGTTACAGGATTCTCCGACATATTCAGAACCCTATATGTTCGGTTATCAGATTGGTTCGCTCTACCAGGAAGAGTATGTTGTTATTTTGCAACAAAACGATACTATGTCCTACGTTGAGTATAATACCAACAGTGGAAGAAAACGGGCATATGTTTTCACGTTTAGACTGGATAAAATCAATACTTCAGCACAGGTGCCAAGCCTTGAAGTGACGAATGATTATATCTATGCATTTTTAATTAGTCAAGCAGATGTCTATAGCGGCCCAAGCCAAAGTAACTATGCGCTCATAGGGTCTGTTGGGCCACAAGAGGATATTGGTATGCTTCATAAGGAAAACGACTGGATATATATCCAATATGCAACCTCAGGAGGGGCAAAGCGAGGTTTTATTCCGCTTTCTTCAGTGTTAAGCTTTTATTCCGGACAAGGTACAGTTAATGACCTAATAGATAAAACCGGCAGCTACACCGGATGGGCTGATCTGACAAATGCGGCAACGCCAGTGTACGCGGGTCCAAGCACAAGCTATTCGTCAATTGGTAGTTTGGCCGTCAACGAAGGCGTTACGGTTTTCGCGGGTGTGGAAAATTCATTCTTCCAGATCGAATATACGACCACCGCTGGCCCGAAACGGGGGTTTATTCCTGACAGTCGCTTAAATCATTACAATTTGGGCGGGCTGGCCATCGTGAATGGGGAAACGATTGTCGTACACTATACCCCCGATTTGAAGGATGATTTACCGAGGTACGGGGCGATAGGCAATGGAGAATATGTTGTCATCCTAGAGAAAAACGATACTAGATGTTATGTTGAATATAACACCTCCTCCGCCAGGAAGCGTGGGTACACGACTGCTACCGGGTATACCTTCAAAAACATGGGAAATGTTGGCCCGCTCCCTGATGTTTACTATTCGGCTTTCATGACAAATGTAGGCATATATGTATTTGCTGGCCCCAGTGATCAATATGATATTGTTGGTAGTTTAGGTCTACACGAACCCTTGTCAAAATTACGGGACGATGTATTGGGCTATGCCTATATTCAATATTCCGGAAATATGACGACCAAACGCGGCTATACTCTTCCTACCAATTTAATACCGTATCAAGTGACTGTTCCTGATTACAGTTACCTTCCGAATGTAACAAAGGGAATCTATGGACAAAGTGGGCTTGGACGAGATTTAGTGTACTATCAGATTGGCACCGGTAATAATCACTTGATTCTAAACTTTGCCATTCATGGATTTGAAGATAACTATGATCGCGATGGATTTGAACTGGTGAAGGTTGCGGGAGCCATGCTCCAGGAGCTGTCCGATAACATCACTCCTTTAGATAGCCATGATTGGACAGTATTTGTCATTCCAAATGCAAACCCTGACGGACTTATTGAAGGATATACAATGGACGGTCCCGGACGTTGCACGAAGATGCGTTATCCTGATGGAGCTACTCAAGCACTACCGCTTATAGAAGGCGGTGTTGATTTGAACCGGAGTTTTAGTGTAGGTTTTCAAGTCGATACAGACCCCAGATATTATACGGGTCCACATGCAAACTGGGCGGTTGAGTCGTTGGCACTGAAGAACTTTATTGATACGCATAAATCCACTACTGGTAGAAATGTTTTTATTGATAGCCATGGATGGCTTCAGCAGGTTGTTGCGCCTGAAGGCTCAAGCGATCTGCTTGCTATACTTTTTGGCCATTACTTTTCCTTAAACAGTATAACTGACTTAGATAACGGACATGGTTATGTAGCACAATACGCTCGCTCATTAGGGATGGAAGCCTGTCTGTTTGAATTTCCAGAAGATGTAACAACTCCAGGAGATGTAGAGGTAAAAGGCTACCAAGACGCGTTTGTCAATGCTATCAAGGACCTTATCAATGGAATACAATATTAAAAGATGATCCAAAAATTTATTTTAGAACGGACTCTATAACATAGGGTCCTTTTCCTATACAATATAATTGTTCAATGTTGCAAAGCCAAATTATAACTGTCTTTACATATAGGAGCAAAAACTTGCCACAGGAGGATATGCCATGGAGTGAACTCGTTCAACTAAAGTTGAACATCGAGTCTTCGGTGGGGGAGTCTACCCCCACCGAAGCAGAATAAGGTGTACCTCTCCCACTTGTAGAAGTGGGAGTCTTACGATTGGATAAAATGGAAAGTGGATGCTATCCACCCGCTCGTAAATGCGATTGACGACCTCAGCAACCAAGTTCCATATTAACTATGGGGGGTAACACTCTGGATTATTAGTGTTGCCTAAATTGCCAAAAGTTTAAAAGGCGATATCATAGAAATTACTAAAGAAGTCGTTCTATGATACCGCCTTTCACTTTCTCAGAACATTTTAGCTATTCGCATAATGACATAACGAGTAGGTCATTACTGCTTTTGGATAAAATAATCTACAGATCTCCATCTCCAACCCGATAACGTCTCTGCTTTTTTCTCCTCGGCAGCCCCGGCAATGGGTATTCGCGATAACCAAATCTGACCGGAATTATAAGCGGCTCCGGTTAGATATAAATATTCCCGGGTCACGTTAAATCTCTGTATATGCATTTCATCAAGGACACTGTTTATTTTAGATTTGTCTTCACCTAAATTTCCTTTCGGTCCCCGCAAATTAAAAATGAGGCATTTGTCTTTCCCTTCCAAGTCAACAGAAATATACACATGCGGATCATGTTCATTTCCTTCCACTAAATAGATGCGATCAGCATAAATAATAAATTCACTCAAAGAATTGTTAGACGTATAGACTTGTTCTTTATTTTCCCCTTCCAGGTTTGTGCGCCAGATCGCATTGTCCTGATAGTAATAAATGTGATTCTTATACGGCTGAATATAAGTATCAGACCAATTGGGCGTTGCCGTGAGAAATTCTTTTTTTTCTCCGTCCGGAGACAGCTTCCAAATCTGAGTAGACATGTTTCTTTGCTGTGGGTTGCCCAACCTTGCCACGGCAAGAATGAAATCACCCCGCGCTGCAAGGATATCCAAATCTGAATCTGGGAATTCGGCTATTTTCCGGGGAGGGTTCTTAATATCCGTCAAATCCATATAATAGAGACTGTCTTCGGTTCCATTCCAAAAGTAAGCCCAATGATCATAGATTGAATATCTGCCAGCCGACTGAGCGACAACCTCTTCTTTCGCCTCCCGAGCTTTGGTGTTGATCCGGCACAATCCCTTACCGCTGCTAAGATAATAGACAAAATCCCCCGATACTTGAGGCAATACGATAGAACTCTCATTAGTAACCAGTGTTTTTGCAAGTGTATCGTCTAGTTCCTGACTATAAAGTCCAGTGGATTCATCACTCCTCCCGGCTATATAATATATAAAATAATGCGTATTTCCTTTCTCTGCCACCATACAATTACGAATCACAAGATTACCCAATATATTGCCTTGCAGGTTCTCAACATTTTCTTGAGCGACCGGAATTGTATTGCCGCGATTATTATCATGCGGTTTTTGTCCGTTTTCCTCGGTGACTGGGAATTTCGTGCAGCTAACTCCCAAGATTATGCTTAAAGTCAGCACCATGCCAATAATAACAGTCTGTATTTTTTGGGATTGCTTTTTATTCTTGTTTTCTCCCATAGTCTTCTCCTTATGTTTGATAAAAACGGAAGTACCTTATTATCTTGAGTAAACACGGGCGTTACCGCCCTTGCTCCTCGGCGGAACCGTGCGTGCGTAGAGTAGCGACCAGCGAGTTACTATCCAAATACAGCACTTTTCCAATCACCCCTCCAAAACGGAGCGAGCCAGTTTCCTTGGCACTCCGTTCGCCAGTGGTTAGCAGTCAACCGACAGTGGTGTTTGTTACATCTTTCCTCTGTCGTTGATGATATCCTGCACTTTTTCGGCTTTTTGCATTATGCATACCTCCAAGTTACTGATATCGTAACCACCTGTCTCCCTTCTCCTAATCTCCCACTTTCTTAGTTACCCGTTTGGTGGTACAAGCGATCCAGCGGCACATATTATAGTCCGCCTGTGCAACCGTCATTACAACAGCCACTTTGGATACTATGAAAACTCCGTTACCATAGGGGTCTCCCCCTTAGGCAATCCCATGTTTTTCGCAGGAAGAACGTAATGGCTCGACTTAGGTTCCCACTCATGACCTTGCTTGAACTCATTGTTCAATGGCTTATCGCCCTGGATTTCTTCGAACAAAAGGTGATTTCGAGTATACGATGAGTAGGGAGTATTTAGACGGTGTATCCTTAGATGTGCCCTTCCGTCCCTAGTCATTTAGGTTTAGGCAGTGTAGCTTTTACCATATCAAGCAGAACTTGCGCGGCCTCGTCTACACCATCTTCGATTCGTCCACGCTTTAATTAACGCCATGCTGTTTTTCCCTCTTCCTTTCAGATTCAGATTAGGCGTTGTTCTCAACGTATTTACAAGGACATTGGTCCGGACAATTCTTTCTGCGCACGACATGGCGCACCCTATTAAGGCATACGGCTCTTCACATCATATTCATTCATCTATAGAACAAGCTTACTTTTATCGACGGTTCCAATAACGGAAAAGTTTTCAGCAATCCATTGAAGAATGTATCAAGCGTGTAACTTCTTCTTTGACTTCTTCTATTAAGCCATTTAAACAGCTGCCACTTGACTACATTTTGATAACTTTTCACACCTCTTGTATTATCGGTTACCCCATAAT
>JBAQLX010000064.1:0-5701 GCA_049302315.1 Desulfosporosinus sp. | reverse complement strand
GGTGGGGGTAGACTCCGACTTCGCCGCTAAGAATTCCTTTTGGGACGTGCGGCTTCGGCGAAACCCTCCACTGGAGGCTTTCGTCACCGAAGACTCGATGTTCAACTTTAGTTGAACGAGTTCACTGTAAAGCAGTTCGGAGGTATGAGATGATTCGAGGACTTTATAGTTCCGCCGCAGGAATGCTCGTTACTCAGAAATTAACGGAGACGATTGGGGAGAACCTGGATAATGTTCGAAATCCAGGCTATCGGGAAGAACAAAATGTTGTGACAGCGTTTCCTGCGATACTTTTAGACCGAATCTCCTCTAGTGGAAAGGGTACGGAAAAAGTCCCAATTGGCGCTATGGGGACGGGTGTCATGGCAGACCGGGTAACGATGAAGATTGGCGCAGGATTGGTGGAGGAAACAGACCAACCAACGGATGTGGCCTTAGTCTCGCAGGGCTTTTTCGTTGTGCAAACCTTGGCAGGTGAACGTTATACCCGGAATGGACATTTTGAGTTAGATGAGACGAATCGACTTCGAACAACTGCGGGGAATCTGGTATTAGGCGAAAAAGGTGAGATTGGTCCGCTTAGTCCTGATTTTACGGTAGAATATGATGGGACGATAAAAGATGATGGGCAGGTAGTTGATCGCTTGAGGATCGTTGATATTCCTGGAGACGCCTTGCAGCGCGAGGGTAAGACGACTCTTTACCAGGCGACTCAAACACCGGTAGCCATTGCCCGGGATAACATCCAGATGCGCCAAGGGGCTATCGAAGAATCAAACGTCAATGTTAATGATCAGATGGTCAAGATGGTTGTGGCGATGCGTGCTTACGAAGCAAATCAAAGAGTACTACAGATCCAGGACCAAACTTTGGATAAAGCGGTTAATGAAGTCGGTAGAGTATAACGAGCAAAGCTTAGATAAGCAAAGCTGGTTTAAGGAAGAAAGAGTTGAATGTTTTTGGCCGGACGGGTCGTTATCTTTGCCTTAGGGAAAGAAGAATATGGAATGCCGATAGACGTAGTAAGAGAGATTACCCGTCTTGGAGAAATACGCTCAATTCCTCAGGCGCCTCCTTATGTACAAGGATTAATCAATTTACGCGGCCATGCAATTCCTCTAATCGATTTACACGTTCGCTTTGGAATTTCGGCTGTAGATCACCGAGAATTAGAAGATGCATCCTCGGAAACTAATTCCTTCGCCTTAATTACAGAATTCTATCAAAAACTAGTGGGTTTTGCAGTCGATAGGGTCTTGGAAGTAAGGACACTGGATGAGGTGGCGCCACCTCCGCCATTAATTACGGCTCCATTTATTGGCGGACTTGTTAACCTGCCAGACAGGATTATTATACTTTTGGTTCCTGACCGCATTTTGGAAAATACTGAATTGATTGGTCTAAGCGAACTGGTCGCTCAGTAGCATGCTGAGTCCCTTCTAACCGTTGATCAACAGTGAAAGGAGGCATTGGTATGAATGCCGCTCAGATGCTGCTTTTATTTCAATTGCAACAGATGAATGATTCTTGGCGGAGTGTTCAATCGAATAAAACCGGTTTCTCAGAAGCTGAAAATAGTGATTCGAATATGCTTCTTTTTGCGACGTTACTCAAGGCGGCTCTTGAGGGAGGGATGGCTTCTTCTCAAGGGCTAATGAGTCAATCAAAAGACTTGTTTGGGACGACAGATTTTAGTAGATCTCAACGAATCGATGTTCCTGGGGATAACGTTGAAAACGGGGGGTCTCTAGAACATCTAATTTATTCGATGGCCCAAAAATACGGGGTTGATCCCACTTTGATTCAGCAGGTAGTCAAAGCAGAGTCAGGATTTAATTCCAATGCAACATCACCGGCCGGAGCCATGGGCTTAATGCAGTTGATGCCAGGAACGGCAGCTTCTTATGGGGTACAGAACGCCTACGACGCGACACAAAACCTGGATGGGGGAACCCATTTCCTGAAGGATTTGTTAGATCGTTTTCAGGGAAGTATTCCGCTGAGCTTAGCTGCTTATAACGCGGGACTAGGGGCTGTGGAAAAATACGATGGGGTACCACCATATAAGGAAACTCAGGCCTATGTGCAAAAGATTATGGCTGGGTTGGGTGGTATTGACCAAAATATTTGAAATTATCATTTAAGACATGGACACCAATTAATTTAAAGAGTATAAATGTTTTTATATGCCCATATCCGAATTCGGGATACGGGCATTCTCTTGTCGAATATACAACAATTGGTTTATGTAAGGTAAGGACAACCACTGATGTTTATCGGGTTGATGTAAATAAAACAAAGATGCAGTACATTGGAAAGAATACGTATAACGCTGGAGTCTATGGAGCAAAACAGGGAAGCAAGATCACTTTCCGAGCGTATGACCAAAATAATCAGCTGATACAGACTTATACGTATCAACTCTAGGTTCAGTCGCGATCGAGCATATTAAGAGGGCAAAATGGGTTGTAGGAGGCGAATTTCCTTGCAACTCATTTTGCATACGTTTGAACTCCAGAGGAATTACTCTGGTCAAAAATTTCCATTTCCCAATCCGGGAGTGTCCGTACTTTTCGTTGTCCTACAAAATGGTAATAATATTGACATTGATAGAGAAAGTATATAGAATCTGAATAACTTAAGAGTTATTGCTGTAAAAGAGGGGTTAATATGGCGGTTTGGAAATGTTCCCAATGCAGTTCAACTTCGGAAGGTCGATGCCGACCTAAACTTTGTCCGAGTTGCGGTACTGGTAAGGAACAAATCGTTCAAGCCGAATAGAACACAAGGGGTAAGTGATGGCAGATTATTATCGCTATCTATGGGGTACGACATGGCCTAATTTGATCGTGCTTTTTTTGATATGGGGGGTTGTCCTTTCCCGATTGGTTTGGAAATTTGTGGGTACGTGGCGTTACGCTCATGATGCTTGGGGCTTCTTACTGTTGGCGGGGAAAGTATTAATTTGGCTTGCGGTTTTAGGGATTTACACAGAACTATTATTTTTTTCCCAACCGGATTGGTTGTCTCAACCGGGTGATATCCTGGGGTCGGTTGAAGGAAAAGCCAATGATTCCGGAGCGAGGTTCTATGTTTTGGATGTCCGTACCGGATCAGTACAAAACCGGTTCTATGTCGACCATAACGTCTATGAGCAGCTTGATATAGATGACCAGGTAAGACTAATGTATCTCCCCGTACGACGAGAAGTTGTGCGTTGTGAGCTTGTGGGAAGTTTGCTTAAAAATGAATAGTCTAATAAAATAGGATCAGGGTATCGTTCGTAGGGTAAGAAGGAGTGCTGTTTATTGAGTTCGGAGGTCTATTTCACCGGCATGAAAACAAAACGGGGAGAAAGCCTTTTAACAAAACTTGAGCATTTGGTTGTCCGGGCGGGATTACTTGAGACGATTTCGCCTAAAGACCTCGTAGCGATCAAACTGCATTTTGGGGAACGCGGAAATCTTGCCTATGTTCGACCCCAATATGTGCGGCGTCTCGTGGAGCAGGTTAAGAAGAAAGGGGGACGTCCTTTTCTAACGGATTCCAATACGCTTTACGTCGGTTCTCGCTCGAATGCCGTTGACCACTTGGAGACGGCGATTGAGAACGGTTTTGATTACTCTGCCGTGGGGGCCCCTTTGGTGATTGCCGACGGTCTAAATGGGAAAGACTATGTTTCGGTGCCAGTAAATCTCAAACACTTTAAAGAAGTGAAGATCGGAAGCGCCGCAGTTCAGGCAGATGTGTTATTGGCCGTTACCCATTTTAAAGGGCATGAGGCGACAGGGTTTGGAGGCGCCTTGAAGAATCTGGGGATGGGTCTGGGCAGCCGTGCCGGGAAACAACAGCAACACTCGGATTTGTTGCCTCAGGTCAATAGAGAGAAATGCACAGCGTGCGGTAAATGTGCTAAATGGTGTCCTGTAGACGCTATTGTCGTGGATAGTAAGGCGAGAATTTCACGAGATAAATGCATCGGGTGCGCTGAATGTACGGTTACTTGCCCAGTACGTGCCATAGCGATTAACTGGGAGTCTGAAACCGATATTATTCAAGAAAAAATCGCGGAGTATACTGCGGGTGTTCTTAAAGGGAAAGAGGGAAAAACAGGGTTTATTACCTTCGTGACGAATGTTTCCCCGTTATGTGACTGTTGTGGCTGGAACGATGTGTCTATTGTTGGAGATATTGGTATTCTTGCTTCCAAAGATCCGATTGCTATTGATCAGGCTGCGGCGGACCTGGTTAACCAAGCGCACGGGAATCCACTTTCTGAGCTTGGCGAACGCCATGCCGAACCAGATAAATTCCGCGTCTTATTCCCGAATGTGGACTGGACTATCCAACTTTCCTATGGGGAAACCATTGGTTTAGGAAGCAGGGAGTATCAGTTGATTCGGATTGGATGAGAAACATTGTAAAAATCCAAATATTTCACAGAAAAAGTGATTGCGAAATATGCTATAATGGGAATAGAATAGGGTATGAGCTTGAATGCGGAAAGGAGAGTGGGAATATGCGTGTTCAAAAAGTTAACGAGCATACCATCCGCATTTTTATCTCTTTGACGGAATTAAGTGACAGGGATATTACAATAGCTGATCTATTACAGCGATCAGCGAAGACGGAACAATTGTTTTGGGAGCTCATTGCACAGGCGAGAGAAGAAGTTGAGTTCAATTTAGATCAGCCCTTCTGGATTCAGGCGACTGTGGCGTCGAATGACGAGTTTGTAATCACGGTTATGAAGCAGGAAGAACAACTCGAGGGTTCGAATAAGGAGAAAATGGCGCGAAAGACCACTAAAGGCCGTGTGACAGAATTAGTTTATGTGTTTGCTGATTTCGAAGACGTTTTAGCCGCAGTTGGACGTTTGCCGGAATTTAATCAGTTGCGTTCAGGACTATTTCTGTTTGAAAAAGAATATTACCTTGTCTTGAACCGGATCGGAACTGGCAAAAAAAGGCTATTAGCTGAGGCGATTCTTGATGAGTACGGGGAAATTGTGGCCACAACTGGTGTTTTTCTGTCTGAACATGGGAAGGTTATCATTCCAGTTAAGGCAGTGCAAACGCTTGCTGCTTCTTTTATTAAGCCTTTACAAAGCTAAAACGGAGAAGGTAGGAATAGAGAAAAGGGAAGCAAACGCTTCCCTTTTCTCTATTTGCGTTGGAAGCCCTTCTCACCATGCCGGCAAGAAGGTTAATTCGTGCGAAGACAGTGTCTGCATGAAGGGTTAATACGTGCGAAGACAGTGTCTTCGTGGGCTACAGGAACACTCGGCCGTCCGGCATCTGGCCGTCCATGGCGATGTTCTAACCTCGAACGTCCTGTTCGAGTCATGGCTACAGGAACACTCGTCCATCCATGGATAGCGGTTCAGGTAAACTAATGCTTTTATCGGCAGGAAAAGATGTCTGGAATTTGGTGCAGACATTGTATGCAAACTGTCTTGCCTCTAAACTTATGAATCTCCATGGTTTTACCACAGAAGATACAGGGCTGGAACCGTGTTTTCTTATGCGAGAGGCTTGTAAAGGGAATAATAACAGCCAGGCGAGCCGGTTGTTTTAGTGGGGGAGTTGAGCTGATGCTGGACATGGATCGACCTCCTCGAAATAGTTCGTACAAATATCGTTTTTATCATATGCTAATTGGGCTGTCGAAATCCCAAAAAGCGTGCGGGCTGGTTTAAGGA
>JBAQLX010000063.1:0-3236 GCA_049302315.1 Desulfosporosinus sp. | reverse complement strand
ATCGACAATAAGGATGAGGGGGCTTTCCGTAACTTCTAGTTATAGGACCCAAAAAAGAGCACTCTTTTTGTTATTGAAATATCTTCAAGGCTTTTTCTATATAACTCAATAAAAATACAAAAAAAGTAAAAAGAGTTGACAATTACGTTTACGCCTGTAATAATATTTACAGGTGTAAACGTAATTGTCGATGGAGGGAATTATATGTATGACATACCGAAGATATCAGAGGCCGAGTGGGAAGTGATGAAAATTGTTTGGTCAATGACTTCTCCCTGTACCGCGAACGAAATTGTGGATGCCTTGGCGGGAATTGCAGATTGGAAGCCGAACACGGTAAAAACTTTGATCAATAGGTTGGTCAATAAAAAGGCATTGGGGTTTAAGGAACAACGCAGGATATATCTTTATTATCCATTGGTAAGTCAGGAAGAGTGCATCCAGGCGGAGACAAAATCTTTTGCAAAACGGGTTTTTGGCGGGGCACTCAAGCCGATGTTGGTTTCTTTTCTTCAGGAGGAAAAACTCTCCCCGGACGAAATTGAAGAACTCAGACGTATCCTTGAGGAAAGGAAGGGGTGACTGTGCTACCATTACATATGGATTATCTTCGTCTTTTTGATTGGGTTTGGCAGACTTCGGCAAGGGTGAGTGTCTTAGTCATCCTCTTACTGCTGGTAAAAACTGTTCTTAAGACAAGAATCAGTGCACGTCTACATTACCTATTATGGTCTATTGTAATTATCGGTCTTCTATTGCCCTGGACACCACATAGTTCGTTTAGCCTTTACAATCTTACCAATTTTGAAATGCAAAAAGCGTATCTCTCTCCTGTGACAGACAATACGCCAACATTCCCACGTCCTGGTTCAGTGGATGTTGGATTAACTGGTGAAGAAACGGATAACAACTTAGATAAAATTGCAGTGCCCCAGAACCCACGTATAATACTTAATTCTCACGAATCACAAAATCCAATTGCCACCTCCCCGTTAACACATAGACTTTTGTTCTTTATTTGGCTTATGGGCGTAGCAGCTTTTGTTGCCGCTATCGGATTGGTCAATCGAAGGTTTGTCCGGAGAATACAAGGTCAATCAGTGGTTAACTCAAAGTTACTTTCGGCTTTTATAGAGACGAAAAGCAAACTGAATATCAGAGCCGAGATTCATTTAATTCAATCAACGGCAGTAACAAGCCCATCCCTATATGGTCTATTTCGTCCCAGGCTTTTAATACCTGTTGGTATCTTGGAGGAATTCAATACTGAACAGCTTCGGTATGTTTTTGTGCATGAGTTATTACACTTCAAACGTAAAGACATCTTGGTTAATTGGGTGACAGAGGGACTTCTTTTTTTACATTGGTTTAATCCCATACTTTGGTATGCGTTTTACAAATTGCGGGAAGACCAAGAAATCGCCTGTGATGCTAAAACCATTGAAAGTATTGGTATTAATGACTCTAAGGAGTATGCCTACACGCTCATTAAATTAGCAGAGAGTAACAGCCGACTGCCAAAAACCGTTAGTCTGGTAGGTTTAGTGGGTACAAACTCACAAATAAGGAGGAGAATCACAATGCTAAAAGTATTTCGAAAAGTACCATTAAAGTGGTCATTATTAGTTGTTACAGTGGTCGCCATTCTTGCATTCGTAACTTTGACCAACGCTAAGGCAGAGACCTCCAATACCGCTGGAAGTGCTAATTTAAGCTCTTCAAGTACTGTGGAAGCAGTGGCTACAGTGACGAATGCCGCTCCCGGTAATCAACTCCAGTCTGATCAACTGGTTTTTTTATCGGAGGGAAGTTTTAACTACCAAACGTATCTATCATTTACTCCCTTACTCCCAAGTTATACTGCAGGATATGAGCTTACATATTCGCAAATCTGCTGTAACCAAAACATTCCTCCAGGCAATAACTCAAATACTTATTTAGCCGCATATGGCAGTCACTCAGCATTTACAATTAGAGAGGCACGACCTAACGAGATTCATCCTTCTGTTTTCGCTCACGCGACAAAAACTCAAATTCAAATTGGCGATATGCCGGTAACTATAGCTGAGGATAAAAACATTGACACTGCTGCAATTCAATTTACAAAGAATAATGTGGAATATACTGTTTCCAGCATTCCCGGGGGAGGTGTTTCGCTCGATGAGTTGAAGAGAATCAGCACAAGTATCGCCGTTCCAGCAGATACCCCGCCTACAGAAATCCATATTGATAAAATGGGTCTTGCGGCTTCAGAAGGGTTGAGTTTTAAGACGCTTCAACCGGGGGATATCATCGTCCCACAGGGATATAAATTTCAAAAAGAATTCTCTAATATATATATTAAAGGGTATGAAAAGTCCGAAACCTTTTCATTATACTATACAATAGGAACCTCAACTCCCTTTTTGAATGTGCGGATGAGCAAAGGTGATCACCCGTTTGGAGAGCTAGGTCCAGTATTAACACTAAACTCGGGTTTTGATACAAAACAAATTGACGGGACAGAAGTTAAACTGCGTAACACCCAAAATAATAATTTGCCAGCTGCTCAGTTTACAGTTAAAAATGGTTTACTATTTACGATTTATTCGCCGGACTTGCCGGAATATGAAATGGAAAAAGTGGTGACATCGATTTTGCAAGCCTCTTCAAAGTTGTAACATGAGACTGACCAACAATAGCGCAGTCAAACTAGACGCAAGGCAATTTGCAATTTGCCTTACCCCGCCGGGGAAAATCATCCAAACTGGGCGTGGAGATATGTGCCAGAGGGTTGCCCCATACGCTTAAATATATCAGGGTTGTGTGACATCCTGTAAAAATAATCTTATGGCATGCCTTATTAAGGAGGCGGCGATCTATGAAGTCCAAAGTTATTATTCTAGTGCTTACGCTTGTGCTGCTTGTATTGATTGGAATACCTACCACTGTTGCATCGTGGGCCAAATTCAAGACATCCGACCTGGTCCAAAATTCCGATGTTATTTTACTGGGAAAGATTGTTGGGCCAGTTGAAGAGTCACAGGGAGTAGCAGATGGTATTTCAGGCTGGGTAACTTACTGGCGGATAGAAGTGTTTTATTATCTTAAGGGAGATCAAGGGACAAAGGATTTTTACGTTGTGACTCCTGGTGCGAAAAACAAAACGGTCAGTTCGTCAAATGATTATAGACTAGATGAATGGGATAGTACGGTACTTCTTTTCTTGAGAAAAGATGGGGACTCATATATTCCAC
>JBAQLX010000062.1:0-5567 GCA_049302315.1 Desulfosporosinus sp. | reverse complement strand
GGTGAATATAGACTATGAAAAGGTACTTCTTTACCACAATCGTGTCAATATTAATGCTCTTAGCCAGTGCAACCTCCGTTTTTGCTTGTGGATACTGGGCATATCAGCCCAAAACCCCGAAGGCATTGCAAAGATAATTAGGAGGTTGCCGGTTGCGCCAACACATTTGGACTAACAATTTAAAAGCTGGAATAATCCAGCTTTTAAATTGTTATGATTCTCTATATTGGATAGTTGGAGGACAGATGGATGAATTTTAATATAAAAAACGTCCTCGACAAACAATCTATTATTCAAGTAACCCTATTTAAAGTTATATTCGGGATACTTGCTTTCTTTATTATTTTTATAGTTCTCTATGGAAAAGACTTCTGGGAAAAACAGGCCTTACAATTTAATTATGATTTGTTATTAAGTGTCTCAAATCTACAAGCTAAAATACAAGCCCAAATTTCCACTATCGAAGAATTGAAACAAGATAAAAATTTGCGGAAGGATCAAAAACTATTACAAATAGGGAATATTTTACAACCAATAATTAATGAAAACAAAAATAATGAAAATAATATTATTGGTTATTATGATCTTGAATATGATTTAATAATAAAAAGTCAAAATAGGATTAATATTTCAATAGATGAAATTAGTTCTTCTATTAGTTCGTCAAAAATCGAATTTAATAAAATATCAAAAAATAATGATGTTATTATTGTTAATCTGCCAATTTTTAATAAACAAAAACTAGTAGGCTATGTATGGATTTATACTAAGGATATTAATTTTGTCTGTGGATCTTTTAATGAATTAAGTCAAATTATTATCTTGGTTTTATTCTTATCGGTCATGATTATTTTTTTCCTTAGGAAACATATTAGGCAGCTGGAACTTTATCTGGATAAGTTTTGCAAGATTATTTTTAATGATGATGTTGAAGATGAGCAAGAAAAAAAGCAGATTTTGATAAAATTACCCGAATTAAGACCTGTTTTAACTAAAATTGCATATAATACAGAGGATTTAAGACAAGTCAACTTGGAATTGGAATCAGCAAAACTTGTAATAATTGGAATCATGGAAGGAATTTCGGACGGGGTTTTTGCCTTAAATAAATATTGGGAGTTTATATTTGCGAACAACGAAACACAAAAACTTGCTAGTGCGGATAAGCTTGAATTATTAGGAAAACGTATATGGGAGGTATTCCCTCAGGCTATAGGCTCCCTAACTTATGATAAGTTGCAAGCAGCGATGTCTCACAACGAAGCTGTTCATTGGGAAGTTGAAGGATTTCCGCTGACTAATCAATCTTATGAATATCACGCTTATCCATTTAATGAAGGAATATCAGTTTTTTTCAGGGATATTACGGAGTTAAAACGACAACATTATGAGTATGCCCGGTTGGAAAGACTTAACCTTATTGGTCAGCTGGCTGCTGGACTTAGTCACGAGATAAGAAATCCACTGACGACAGTCAAAGGATTCTTGCAAATCTTTGGTACAAGACCTGGATATGTGCAAGATAAAGAATATTTGGATTTGATGGTTTCTGAGATTGATAGGGCCAACGCGATAATTACAGATTTTCTGTCTTTAGCTAAAGCTAACTCGGATAATATTAAAAGACAAGATATTAATGAAGTTATCGAGAAAATATTTCCTTTGCTTCAGGCGGATGCTTTTAATAATAATAAAGAAGTTGTTTTGGATTTACAGCAATTACCGGAAATCATGATTAATGAAAACGAAATCAAACAACTTGTTTTAAACCTTGTACGTAATGGTCTGGAGGCTACCCCTGAATATGGAAGGGTAATTATTAATACCTATTTAAAAGGAGATAAGGTTGCGTTAACCATTAAAGATCAAGGAACAGGAATACCTCGGGAAATACAAGCTAAAATGGGCACTCCCTTTTTTACGACCAAAGAAACTGGAACTGGCCTCGGTCTGGCTATTTCAATAGGAATCGCCCAAAGATATAAAGCGACTTTTGAGTTTGAATCAGATAATAGGGGAACAACTTTTCAGATACTTTTTCCGACGGATCATAGCGCTAGCCCGGCGGATGATGTTCCTGACGCTCTTTTATATCCTTAGATTGACCAAGGGTATTTGAATGTGATTGCTGGGCAGACTAATCTTTGAGGTGAAATTGTTATGTGGAAGGATCTAATCAAACCAACGATATTCGCATACATTATTGCGTGTGCAATCCCAAGTGGAATCGCAGGGGTATATTATTTGTATAGTATTTATTTTTAGATTACCTTGGTACATGTGTCCAAATTGTTCGGGCATACTAATCCCATTGCATTTGAGGAGGGGTTTATGTTGTCTGAACTCGAAGAGCTAATAAAGCAAATCGAAGAATTACGTTCAAACTTGATCAAGATAAAAGAGGGTAAATCTTTTACGGATCCGGAAGTCCTGGCTGCAAGCCAAGAGTTGGATGTTGTTTTAGATAAGTACCAAGTAATGCGGATGAAAAAAAGCGGATAAGGATTAGATATTATTAAAGTATGTACCAACTGGCATCGTTTCAACAATCATGTCAATCCCTCCGATACTGATTATTTCGACTTCAATTATCATTCTTAAGAATATGTAGTTCCAAGCGATATTTAAGGGACCATTATCGCTGATTTGAGTTTTGGTTTTTAGATCATTGATTCCTATCCCCCTCCATGGGAGGGGGATTTATTATTTACGGCTTGCTAAAATAACGAGAAAATCCAGTAATGACAAGGGTTTTATCCTTAAAGTGTCAAACACGAGTTAAGCTGAGGCCCTTTGTAACCTTGTCCAATCGCTTTGAATACAATAGAAGAAGGAGGGATTAGCGTAAAAGTATGTCTGGATCCTGGTCATAGTGGTTAGGCCCCAGGTACAGTGGGTAATGGATCGCTGAAGCTTTTTTAAAGCCATGTGACAATATAGGGCATGCTCGCATATCTTAATTGTTAGGAAAGGATACTCGAAATATTGTGTATCCTATCTTTGACGTCGATGTACCTGAAAGGATTGCAAAATTATGAACGCAAAAGAGTTTGGTTTTAGTACTTTAATTGCCTCGGTGGGAACTATCCTGTGTTCCTGTTTAGGAGGGTGGGACGCTGCCTTGAAAGTACTAGTTGTTCTCATGGTTATTGATTACGTGACAGGGTTCCTTGGTGCAATTAAAAACAAACAAGTGAACAGTGAGATAATGTTCTGGGGAGGAATCCGAAAGGGTCTTATCCTTGCTGTTGTGGTTATAGCGGTCCTGCTCGACGGAATGGTTGGTAACCAGGAGCCGATTCTCCGAACATTAGCCATTTACTTTTATGTAGCAAGAGAAGGGATATCGGTGACGGAGAACTTAGGGATCCTCGGGGTGCCCTTGCCACCTGGTATCAGTCGAGTGCTTACTCAGCTTCAAAAGAAAGATGATCATGATGTCAAATGAGAGTATGCAGGATGGATTAGAGTGGATAATGCATATTATAAAGTAAAGAAAACACTAGACACAGTGGCCGAAGGAAGTTATAATGAAAACACTTGGAAGAACGAGAGAGCTAAGAGGCTCTAAAAAGCGTTTTGACAGCGCATTTTAGAGCCTCTATTTTTTGCTAATCGGAATGTAAACTTGCGGGTAAATAGGGAGGGGAAAGAGTGACAACTCTAAGCGCAGGAGATACTTCTTTCGTAGTTACATGTACCATTTTAGTCTTTCTAATGACCCCTGGGTTGGCTTTCTTTTACGGGGGAATGGTTAGAAAACGCAATGTTCTTTCGATCATGATGCAAAGTTATGCTGCCATAGGAGTGGTCACGGTTATTTGGGTATTATTTGGATACTCTTTGGCCTTTGGACCGGACCACGGCCATTTAATAGGCGGCCTTGAATGGGTGGGGCTGAAAGGGGTTGGCCTTTCGCCCAACTCGGATTATGCTCCGACAGTTCCGCATTTATTGTTCTTCTTGTTCCAACTGATGTTCGCGATTATTACCCCGGCGGTCCTGAGCGGAGCAGCTGCTGAAAGAATGCGCTTCCCAGCGTTTATCTTGTTTCTGATCTTTTGGAGCAGCTTAGTATATATACCACTGGCCCACTGGGTTTGGGGAGCCGGCGGATGGCTGCGTAATCTTGGCGTATTGGATTTCGCCGGGGGTACTGTTGTCGAAATAGCTTCAGGAGTGTCCGGGTTGGTAGCGGCTTTGGTTGTAGGCAAACGATTAAAAGTAGGATACGAGTTGAATATTCCACATCATATGCCCAACGTCCTGCTTGGAGGCGGATTGTTGTGGTTTGGTTGGTTCGGGTTTAACGCAGGGGGGGCGATGGGGGCAAATGGCGTGGCCGTGCTGGCCATTGCTACAACCATGATCGCCGGAGCAGCCGGCATGATTGGGTGGGCTCTGCTCGAATGGCTGCATCGTCGTCAAATAACAGTTTTTGGTGCTGTCAGCGGAATTATAGCCGCGCTGGTAGCAATTACACCGGCAGCGGGATTTGTCTCAACGGGTAGTTCACTCCTCATCGGCTTTATTGCCGGAGGATTCGGTTATTTAGCTGTCAGCGTTCTTAAGGCCAAGCTGGGATATGACGATGCTTTGGATGTTTTTGGGATCCATGGGATCGGCGGGACCTGGGGAACTATAGCTACAGGAATTTTTGCGGATCTGAGTCTTAATCCTCAAGGTAAAAACGGTTTGTTTAATGGAGGAGGAATTGAACCTGTTGCAATTCAACTCCTTGCAGTGGTATTCACTTATTTGTTTACAGGTGGGATGACTTTTCTGGTTTTGAAGGGAATAGCTCTGCTCACCCCACTTAAGGCCACCGATGATGAGCAAGTTAATGGCTTAGATTTGACGCAACATAGGGAAAATGCCTATCCTGATTTTGAGCTTAATGAGACGGTTGTCCTCTAAACAGCATCGTTGCCGTGTTCGCCCGTTCGGATCCGGATCGTATTCGCTACATCAAAGACGAAGATTTTACCGTCGCCAAATTCTCCTGTTTTCGCGGTATGGATGATTGTTGTGATCACTTGATCGGCTATTTCATTAGAAACTACAACCTCAAGTTTTATCTTCGGTAAAAGTCGGGTTACGATTTCTTGACCGCGGTAAATTTCGGTGTGCCCTTTCTGATTGCCAAAACCCAGAACATTAGAGACAGTCATCCCTTTTACACCAATGTCCGAAAGAGCGTCCTTAACAGGATTGAGTTTTTCCGGTCTGATAATAGCCTCGATTTTTTTCATACTACCACCCTTAATCTCAAAAAATTAATTATTACTTCTTGTTGATTCCAAAAGAATAGATAATATATTCTTCTGAGTCAAGCATAATTTCTCTGAGTATATCAGAAAGGTTTCTTTTATGGAACATTGACATGTTTCTAGACAAATGTTAGAATAAACCGCAGTGAATTGAATAATGTAGGCTCTTATCCGGAGTGGCGGAGGGACTAGCCCAATGAAACCCGGCAACCCGCTTGGCACGCCATGATTTTCATAGCTTGCTCCAAGCATGGTGCTAATTCTTGCAGAAGAAATTCTTCTGGCAGATAAGAGGAG
>JBAQLX010000061.1:0-1666 GCA_049302315.1 Desulfosporosinus sp. | reverse complement strand
CCAGGGGACTCACCCTGAAGGATATTTTTTCGGTAACGAGAATCACCGTAACCAATCTTGAAGCCATCGAAGCAGGACATTACAACCTTCTTCCCGAACCGGTTTACGCGAGAACCTTTATCAAGACCTATGCCGGGATCCTTGAAACCGACAGCAAGCCCATTCTGCAACAATATGAAAGCTACCTGAAATCCCTTGATAAAATCCATGAGGCCCCGGAGGAAGATCATAAAGAGCTACCCAAAAAGGGGAAAAAGATTAGAAATATCCGTTTTATCCTCTGGGTAGTCGCTGCGATCGTTCTCTTCGGTTTAATTGTTTTAGAGCCTATCCGTAAATAACATTTGTTCTTTTGATTTTTCTCCAGCAGATAATGGAGAACGCTAATTGTATCAGAGCGATGTAACTACCGGAAAGCTTTTCATAACGTACCAGGAGCTTCCGGAACCGGTTGAGCCAGGAGTGGGTTAATTCAACGATCCATCGGCGAGCACGATAACCGGGTATTTCTTTTTTTGCTTTTATTTCTTCACCCCGTTCTTTGACATGAGGAGTATAGCCATGGGCCTCTATGACCTGTTTGGCGGGATTTCCAGTATATCCCTTGTCTGCACATAGGTTTTGTTCTGTCTCCTTGGGCGGTAAGACAACACGCCGTTCAAGGACAGCTTCCAGTTGTGATACGTCATGCCGGTTCGCTCCGGTTACGACTATGGATAGCGGGACGCCATGCTCGTCTACAAGGATATGACGCTTGCTGCCTTTTTTTCCCCCGATCTGTCGGATTTCTCCCTACCTCTTCCTGAGCCATTGGAGCTTTGATCATGCATCCGTCAATACTCTGCCATAGCCATGAGATACCTTCCATCTCATCATATTCGGCTAGACCTGCTCGCCAAAGGGAAAGGAATAATCCCGCTTTCATCCAACGGGTAAAGTATCCGTGGATGGAACTGGGGCTGCCAAAACGTTCCTTTGGTAACGCTTTCCATTGACAGCCGGTACGCAGAACATAGACGATCCCTTCAAACACTTGGCGATAGGGAATCGGTTTTCGCCCTCCACCTGTTATCCGCTTATAATTCCTCTCACTATCCCTTTCTGGTGGAGGAATCAGTGGATTAACACGCTCCCAGAATGCGTCCGAGACCTCCCATGACTGTATTCGTTTTGCCATAAATCAACCTCCTCGATGGTGATGTTAATCTATGGCTTTGATTTATAACAAATATCATTAAGAAAGTAAACTTTTATTTACGGATAAGCACTAAATTAGGAGCGAATAAAAAATGGGAACATTAATTTCTCCCTCAAAAGCTGCTGAACTTAAGGCTTTCATTGCTGATAAACATCCGGGTTCAATATGCGTTGCAAATTACAAGGGTGGTGTCGGCAAAACCACACTGGTTTGCCTTCTTGGATATTACATTACTGAAATTACAGGTAAGCGGGTTCTTCTTTTCGATATTGACCCTCAATGTAGTTTGTCCCTCTCTGTTGGCTTCGATCCCGATGAAGTTAGTAAGACAGAACTGACCATCTACAATTTAGTGAAACCTTCAAAATGGACAAAATTGGAAAATACTAAAATCGAGAATTATGTTTTCCGAGTTCCAGATACTCTGAGTCCAAAAGGTCTGCACATTATTCGGGGATCATTTGACGT
>JBAQLX010000060.1:0-4822 GCA_049302315.1 Desulfosporosinus sp. | reverse complement strand
AGATATACGGAAAAGGATATTGAAAGGAATATCTTTATGAATCCGTTTAAGCGGTTTGAGGATATGCGCTTTATCAGTCGGTGTCGGGATATTGAGGATGTGGAGTTTAATAGGCATGTGTGGAAGAAGTTGACTTTGGAGGAGAAGGCGTGGATTATTGGGCGGTGTGAGGAAGAAGTTGGAGGAGTATTACAAGAAGATAATACAAACAGTTTAGTGAAGTCGTCCAATTAATTTAACACAAAGGTATCATGAAGAACTGCAGAAATTAGAAAAAGAAAAGACATACAACTGAAATTGGGAGTGATTTCTTGCCCATTAAAGGATTACATCAAGACCTCAAAGGGAAAATAATCTACGACTATCTGGACTCCTCTCGGCAGGGACTTTATAGAAAAGCTCCTGAGGCATTAGATTCAAGGCTAAAACTTTATACACGTTTCAAATACCCTAAAGGGCTGTATTATCACCAGGAAGAGTGCATCAACTCATTGTTAGCAGGCCGGCATACTGCACTCTGTACAAGCGCCGCCTCCGGAAAGTCTTTGGGCTTCAGTTATCCGGCAATGCAGGAAATCCTGGGAAATTCCCGCGCAAGGGCCTTATTTATCTATCCCATCAAAGCCTTAGCCAATGATCAAATAGCTAAACTAAAAACGTTAGCAACTGACTTGGGACTTAATCCTGAACTCGTCCGCAAATTTGATGGAGATGTCCATGGAAAAGATCGGCTGGAAGCCTTGAAAATGGGGAGAATACTGGTTGTTACCCCCGATGTGCTTCACACAACGCTTCTTCGACAGAATGATGAGCCCCTTTATTCAGAATTCTTTGAGGATCTTACGTTAGTGATTTTAGATGAATGTCACGTTTATACGGGTGTTTTTGGCAGCAATATGGCCTATGTGCTTCGTCGGTTACGCCAAATCTGTCGGAAAAAAGGAAGTAATCCACGTTTTATGATGGCAAGCGCCACGGTCGGTAATCCCCAGGAACATCTCATCCATCTCACGGGAATTAAAGACATTACGGATAATAATAGAAAAGTTGGAGGAATCGGAGGAAGTTGAAACGTGAAAACATTATTTGAATTGTGTAAACCGAGGCAAAGTGTATTTAAGGAAACTAAAAGAGAAGATGTCTTAAATCTGTCTGATCTCATTGAGGGCAACATTGAATGCGTCTCATTCTTTGAGGAAAATTACATAACAGACGGCATGAAGACGCTTTTGGACACGGCCTTTAATCGTTTTATTAAGCAAGGGCAAACTGGTGTCGTAAAGCTCACTCAAGCCATGGGTGGCGGCAAGACACATAATATGTTAGCGCTTGGACTACTGGCCGCAAATCCCGAATTCCGCAGTAAAGTAATGACCGACAGTAAGAAATATAAAGCAATTGGCAAGGTGCGGGTGGTTGCCTTCTCCGGTCGCGAGAGCGATGCGCCGTTTGGCATATGGGGTTCTATTGCAGAACAAATCGGTAAAAGAGAGGCCTTTTCACAGTATTATTCACCGCTTTCCGCACCCGGTGAAACTGCGTGGATTAACTTACTGGCAGGTGATCCTCTGCTTATCTTGATCGATGAGCTGCCACCCTACCTTGAAAATGCCAAGTCAAAGACCATAGGCAATTCGGATTTATGTGCCGTTACCTCAACTGCGCTTGCCAACCTGTTTTCTGCACTTGGTAAGGCCCAGCTGGCAAACGTATGTCTGGTTATTTCAGATTTGAAAGCGGCTTATGAGAGTGGGAGCGAGCTTATTAGAGGCGCCTTCAAAAACCTTGAGAATGAAGTCAATCGTAGCGCTTTAAATATTGAACCAGTCGGCAGCGGCTCTGATGATGTGTACCATATCTTGAAGAAAAGACTATTTGAATCCATGCCAAAAGCCGATGAAATCAATCTTGTAGCAATTGCTTATAAGGACGAGGTGGCGAAAGCCAAACAGATGGGACTAACCAACATCTCGCCTGATCAATTATATACGGGCGTTAAAGATTCTTACCCCTTCCATCCGTCAATTCGTGACTTGTATGCACGTTTTAAAGAGAACTCCGGATTCCAACAAACAAGAGGGCTTATCCGGCTGATGAGACAGATCATGGCGGGCATTTATGCAGGGGATCACTGCAAGGCCAAGAGCAAATACCTTGTAAATGTTTTTGACTTTGACTTGAACGATCGAGCGATGCTGACGACTGTGACCCAGATTAAGCAGGAATTATCCAACGCTATCGCGCACGATATCGCAGCGAATGGCAAAGCGATCGCCGAGGAAATTGATGCTCAGTACCAACAAGAGCTTGTCGGAGATGTTAGTAAACTTATCTTGGTTTCCTCGCTGGCGAATGTTCCCAATGCATTACTAGGGCTTACTTTGCAGGAAATTATAGGTGATTTGTGCGAGCCGGGCAGAGATATTGCAGGCCTGAAAAGAGCACTCGATGAGTTTCAAGCCAGAGCATGGTACCTGGAGCATGATAAGGACGGGAAATTGCTCTTCAAAAATGTCAAGAATATGATTGCAGAACTACATTCTTTGGTTGAACAATACGACAATGAAGCGGTCAGAACAACAACGCTTAAAACGTTTCTGGCAGAGAAATTTAAACCTCTTGTGGGGGACTGCTATCAAAACCTGCTTATATTCCCCGCAATTGATGAAATCACGCTATCTACGGATAAAATTTCACTTATCTTGTTTGAACCTTACATAGGAGCAGGGCTTCATCCGAGTCTGGAGCGATTCTACAGTGATTCACTTTATAAAAACCGTGTGATGTTTTTATCCGGTATTCGTGATACGATGGATCGCCTGTATGAGGCTGCCAAACAATTGAAAGCCATCGAAAAAATTATCGCCAATATGCATGATGAAAAAGTGCCGGAAGATAATCAGCAGTACCTCTTGGCGCAAGACACACGGATTAAAAAAATCACTGCCGTCCTGAGTGCAGCCCAACAAACCTTCTCGACCCTTTATTATCCAATGGGAGACAGTATCCGGAGCAGTGATTTTAATATGCAGTTTACGGACAATAACTACAATGGCGAGGAACAGGTTAAAAATTTGCTTAAGGAAAAGCAAAAGTTCTCCAACAAGCCGCTTGACGATACCCTGCGTCGTAAATGTGAACAGAGGCTTTTTACCAGAAAAGAAATGCGCTGGTCGGAAATAAAAGACCGGGCGGCAACAGAAACGAACTGGACATGGGTACATCCACGTACCCTGGATAATCTGCTTGTAGATTGTAAGCAGAAGGATTTGTGGCGTGAGCATGGCGATTGTGTGGAAAAGGGACCCTTTGAAAAAGAACCTACCGGCGTATCCTTTACGGTTAAAGGTGAAAAAGAGGAAACAAACAAGGTGTCGCTTAGATTACATCCTCGTTTTGGCGATAAAATATATTATGAAATCGGTGCACCGGCAACAATATCATCCTTAAAAGTCGAGGACCCTAATAACTTCGAGACTGCAGAGTTGAAGGTTTCGTTTCTTTGCGTTGACTCGACAGCCGAGCACCCAACCGGCGGACCGGTAGAATGGATGCGTGATATTTCAGTCAAACATAGAATCATGGAAAAAGCCGATGGGAAATATATGATTCTTAAATCCCAACCGGGAGTAAATATTAAATACACAACCGATGGAAGCGATCCGAAAGACAGCGGCGGTGTCTATGACGGGGAGTTTAAGATACCTTCAAAAGCTGCGTTTGTACTAATAGTGGCCGAACATGGGGGTGTGTATTATGATAGTCAGTCTATCAAGATTGAAAAAGGCAAGCCGGTAGGTCCGGAAATTGACAAGGCTAAACCGCTCGTACTTTCGCGTTTAATGCGGACAGTTGATACCAGCGAGACCTATGACCAGCTAACACTGCTGAAGAAATACGCAGAAAGTGTCAAGGATGTCCACATTGTCTTGCATAAAAACGATGACCAAGGCAAAGATGCAGGATGGATAGAACTTACGCTGAGTGATAAAATTACAACTAGTATGGAACAAATTGAAAATGTCCTTGACAATCTTAAGAATTCATTTATTACGAGTGGTAGGGTAAATGTTGAATTGGAATGTGGGGTAATAATATTTAAGAACGGTCAAGCGTTCCTGGACTTTGCCAATGATAAGAAATTCAGTTTGTCCGAGTTCAAACAAGGAGAGATAAATCAAAAGTGATTGTTAAGCGAGCATGTTTGGGTTTCGGTTTCAAGCCTGATGAAAGCCGCCATCATATTCTCGTCTGTATTCCCGCCAAGAAAGACTCAAGCGTCCTAATTTATGAACGCTTTAGTTGGCAGGATGAGGCGGGAACCCAAACAGTAAATGTGTATGGAGAAGATAAAGCGAAGGCTGAAATTTCCAAGCATAAGTGGAAATTATTAGAGGATACTTTGCGGACAGAGTTCAACAGCCGCCAAAAAAAGCAAAAACTGCCAGCAGGCCGTTTCGTTATTGGCCAAACGCCCGTAGAACGGCTGTATGGCAAGGAACTCCTTGTGCTTGTCTGGGCCGTAGAAGACTGCGATCCGGCAAATGTGCCTGTTGCTCTTCGTAACTGGTTGGGGCTTGCCCCCGAGGAACGCTGGTGGCTTTATACCATGACCAATGCTGCCACGGGAAATATTGATGACCGCCGGGGCTGGCGTAAGGCGCTGCGCTATGCATTATGTGAAAACCCGATTGATGAACAGCGACAGTTTTCGTTGTTTGATGCCATGCTCAAACGCGGTGAGGAGGAATAATTTGTTGAATTACGATAAATCCTTTATTGAAGTGCAGTTTCCTGTTTCTAAGGTCAGTAAAGAAAGCTA
>JBAQLX010000059.1:0-2111 GCA_049302315.1 Desulfosporosinus sp. | reverse complement strand
GTTGTCTGGAGGTCTCCACCTTCATGTATCCTTACACTGCCTATATGGACAGCTATATTCATTCTGCTTTTGAAAACTCTGCGGCTACCTGTTCCGGAGTGGAAGCGGCATATTCCGCTTTGAAACGCCGCGGCAAGGTGGAAGGAACCGTCAAGTTCATTACTTTTGCAGGTGACGGCGGTACCTATGATATAGGGTTTCAATCCCTGTCAGGCGCTATGGAACGCGGTCATGACATGGTCTACGTCTGCTATGACAACGAGGCTTACATGAATACCGGCATCCAGCGTTCCTCTTCAACCCCTCGTTTTGCCCGCACGACTACCACGCCCGTCGGTTCTGTTCAACCAGGTAAGAAACAGAATAAAAAAGATCTGACTGAGATTTTGGCTGCTCATAATATCCCTTATGTAGCTCAGACTGCCCCTATAGGCAATTTCAAGGATCTGCACACTAAGTCTTATAAAGCAATTTATACGGAGGGTCCTTGCTTTTTGAACATATTATCCCCATGTCCTCGCGGCTGGGACTACCCCATGGCCAAGCTTTCGGAGATCGCTAATCTGGCGGCGGATACCTGCGTCTGGCCACTTTACGAAATAGAGGAGGGAGTATGGCGTCTGAGCTATACACCGAAGAAAAAGCTGCCCGTAGAAGACTTTCTCCGCCCTCAGGGTAGATTCCGCCATATGTTCCAGAAAGGCAATGAGTGGATGATTGCAGAAGCGCAAGCATATGTGGATCAAAAATGGGAACGCCTGCTGGAGCATACCGGCGCGTAAATCACTGCTGAGACTGGTAAAAAATCCAATAAATATGGTATGCTAACTATTAACAAGGAGGTTTTGCCTGTGGAACGAACAGTGTTTACTAATGAGATCATGTTATCCTGGCTCCAGTATTTTTCACGAAACGTAGAGATCAACCTGGCAAAACTGAAGATGCTGGATATTACGGGAAAGAATAAGAACCTGATTCCAATCGTGATGAGCAACCGGGAAGTGCTGGTCTTTACGGACGCCGGACATCCGGATATTTTCTACGGTATGTGGAATGCGGAATTGGGGGACTGCGATATCTGGTACAATGAGGGCTCGGACCCATCCGGCGAGATTAAGCACGACAAGCTCTCAGATATGATCAACCGCGGGATCAATGCCTCGGCCGCTATGTTGATTCTGAATCCTCAGGCGGCAACGAATTATCAGATAGGTATAGAAAACAGCCGTTTCTCCTACGGCTCTGTTCACTATGTGTGCCGGGAAGTTCGGGCTGTTATAATGAATAAGCTCAATCTGGGGGATCAGGATAATATATGTATAATCTCCGGGGAGAGCATCGCGGTGGAGTCCGCTATAATTGCTGCAGAGGGCAGGGTCATTGCTGTGGAATATGACCGCAGGGATCGGGATACTATGAAAGAGAATGTTGCGATATTTGGTCTGAGCAACGTAACAATCGTTGAGTCTCTGAAATATGGTATCCCGGATAAGCTGCCGATACCGGACGTAGCGTTTATAGTGGCAAGTCCCAGGATCGGCAATGAAATAAAGAGTTTGCTGGCTATCAATCCCGATATGGATTTTGTGATCTACACGTTGGACTTCGAAATTCTAACGTCTCTGCCTGCTTTGTTTCGGGAAAACGGCTTGGAGCGCACTGAAGCAATCCATATAAAGGTGTCGCGCGTCAATAGCAAAAACATGACGGAACCGTTTCCAGCTCCTTGGCTGATCTCTGCTAAGAAGCGTTAAGAGTACCTAATACTTTCCCATTTGGAAAGGTAATATTCCTCATAAATCTCAAGCAATTTGCTTGAGATTTTTTATACTACATGTAATGTAGAGGTATTATATTTCCTGGAATTCGTATTTATGGTAGGAATATTTAGGTAATTTGCAGAATCTTAGATGATTCATAATTGTTGCTGGGAGGATGTTGTTAATGAAACATTATCGAAAAGAACTTTGGTTTGAAACGAAAAGACGGCGAGAATATATCTGGCGGCAGGCGGCTTTTCAACCCCGGTAATCCTTCAGAATTCGGGTATTGAATGTGAAAGCAGGCTGTTTGTTGATCCGGTCCTCTGCATAGCAGCCGAGCAGAAGGGA
>JBAQLX010000058.1:0-2697 GCA_049302315.1 Desulfosporosinus sp. | reverse complement strand
GCTTTGATGGGGGGATCGAGCTTCATAAAACGCCTCCCGTCGGTTGTGCTTTTGAAAAACCTGCCGCCGCCAATGCCGCCCTTGAAATTCTTCGTCAGAGGATAAAGATAAATGTCTGTTATGGGTAATATGGCGTGCTTGTGCCCGCCGTCACGACCGCGCCCCGTTGTGCTCCCTACATGGATCCAGTTTGCGGCGCGGGAAGCCTTATCCTGCCAGCTTTATCAAGTTCACGCAGCATGTCTCAATCCTAGTATTTATGATTGACACTTTTCCATTTTTGCGTTATAATACACTTCGTTGCTAAAAATTCTAGGGGATTAGTTTAATGGTAGAACAGCGGTCTCCAAAACCGTCAATGCGGGTTCAACTCCTGCATCCCCTGCCAGCCTGTACCAAGGGTTTCAGCCCTTTTTATTTTTTGCCATTTTGGTATTTAGCCAGATTTTGGACAGATTTAATAAAAAACCAATTGATAAACCCGCAAAAGCATAAGATAATAAGAGTAGCGTCTGAGTTTAAAAACTAGCCAAAAATCAGCCGTCAACTTAGTGGCGTACTAAAATATATACCGGACGGAAATAATGTGTATCGGAGGTATTAAGCCATGGAAAAAAGCTATAAAGTAATACTTGAGTGGGATGAAGAAACAAAGGTTTACGTAGTAACAGTGCCCGGACTTCTCGGATGTGTTACCCAGGGTAATAATCGGAAAGAAGCACTTGAACGGATACAAGAATCGATAGAGGGACATATAGAGGCTTTAGGTATAATAGGTGAGCCGATCCCTAAAGGGGATGTAGAGTTTGCCGAAGTGCGGGTGCATGTATCGTGAGCAGGCTTCCAAGAACAATGGTCTCGAAGATCTTTTTGCCCAGTTTCTTCAGATAAATGTAGATGATGAGCTACCTCGCGACGATATGCCAATAATTAAGCCTGAAAAGAGTCGAAAATATAGTTAAAATCCGCATGAACACTGAGTTTTCGGTATAATTAGATGCTGATCCAAATTAACCGAAAATGAGGTGTAGGTTGAAACAGCGCTGTAATTAGACTTTAAACTGGTTGAACTGTGCTTTCAGTTCAACAGTGAGGGTATTTAAAGTTTGGAAATATTCATACGCTTTTCCCAGTTCATCATTCATGTCTTGCGTTGAAGCAGAGATTTCTTCAGATGTAGCAGAAGTTTCTTCAGAAACAGCAGAGATTTCTTCGACCTTTTCGAGTATACTGCTTTTTTTCTCATTTGCTTGCAGAATCATTCCCAAGGCAGTCTCCATTCCCGGTTGAATTTCATTCACAGCATCAATGAGTTGTTTGAAGGATTCCATGGCGCCCTTGATAACGTCAATCTGGTTGTTTAAGTCCATGCTTACATCTGATGTTGTTTCCACCACCTGTTCCGTATCCACATTGATGCCTTTTAACAGCAGCTGGATATTTTCCGAGGAAACCTTGGACTGCTCGGCTAGCTTCCTGATTTCATCCGCTACCACGGAAAATCCTTTACCGGCTTCGCCGGCTCTGGCAGCCTCAATGGCCGCATTTAAAGCTAACAAATTCGTCTGGTCGGCAATATTTTTAATAACATCCGTAATATTATTAATGTTGTGGATATTTTCGCTCAGCTTCTTAATTCTTTCCCCGATTTCGTTAAAGGAATTGCCGATTTTATAGATCGAACCAATGAGTTCCGTTAACCTTTCGCTGTCTTTACTGGCGCTTACAGCCGTTACTTGGGCCTTAGAGGCAATCACACCCATGTGTTTTGATGTGTTCTCCAATTCTTCTCCAAAAGGAGTGAACGTCAAACTGATGTTTGACAGATCAGTAGCTTGTACAGAAGCCCCACTAGCCACATTGTCAATGGCTTTCCCGACTTCCTGGGAAGCTTCGTAATTGTGTTTATTGATGTCCGTCAGTTGAAGTGTTGAACTGACAACCCGGTCGGTATTGTCTTTTGCGATCTTCACCATGGAATGTGTCTTATCAACAAACACATTGAACCGCGCTACGAGTTCCCCAATATCATCCCTGGAAATCGTAGCAAGTCTTTTTGTAAGATCGCCTTCCCCGTGGGATATGTCCTTTAAGGCTTCGTTCACCTCTTGGATAGGCATGACAAGTTGTTTAAACAGCATATAAAGATTAATTAAAATGGCGATCAGACACACTACTGCCAGCGCAGAATTTTTTAGTATAATAGTACTTTGTAAATGTTGCAAATCATCTACACTGAAAACAGGAAGCAATAAACTGACGTTTAAAACAATGAGAAAGAGGGCCGTACCAACTGCGGTAGAAGCCGCGTTGATTACCAATTTCATCTTCATGGAAATAAATGCTTTTTTTTCTGCCAAGGGAATGGTCGCTGTCAGCTTGTCAATCTGCATAACTGTATAGGCAAACCAAGGAACTGCAAACACAAAAAAAGTGGCAATGACCAGAACCTCCGATAAAAGATACTGCATTTTTGAATAAGAGGGTCCGAACAAAATAACGGTACTGGGCCCGACGACAAGGAAAAATAAAAAGGTGAGCAAGAGAAATTTTGACATGCGATCGATATCTTTTTGAACTTCCGGCAGTCCGGCAATACTTGGATTCTTTAAGTAGGAATCTATACTTTTCAGCTTTTTGCGTATGTACAGGTAAACCATCAAGAAAACCACAATAACGTATAGCATCCATACTTTG
>JBAQLX010000057.1:0-4285 GCA_049302315.1 Desulfosporosinus sp. | reverse complement strand
GCCGTATGTTGTCCTAATTTAGGGGGCTCTGCACCAAGCTGCCAAGGTGTCAGCGACATCCTGAAAGGAGCCCCGGGCATAAACACTTGCCCTCCAAGACTCTCGCTGAAATAATCAACCATGAACTTCCTGTACTGGACATGGGAATCTTCACAAATGTCTTTCGCGTTATTCACAGGAGCAATCGTTACCCGCTGGTCCTGACCATTCTCAAAGAGATATTTCTTCTTATGCTTCATCGCAAAGGGAATAAATATTTCATTAAAACGTTGCTTGGCCTCGGCTGTTTTCCGAAATTGCGGCGTTTTCCATTCATCATGGGCTAAGATATCCGCCCCTTCCACTTTGTGTTCAAGAAGCCAGTCGACTAAAGCGTTCCAGAGATTTACATTATTGCCCATCCCGCCACAGAGGTAGACGTCACCGTCCTGACACGGATAAAATCCAAATCCGGCTTCCTGGGACCCAATTGCGCGCCGAGTGACTCCTTCCAGGTCATAGAACTGGATGGCATTTTCGAGAGAACCAGCGACACATTCCTGAAGAGATATATCCAGATACTGCCCTCGACCGCTCTCTTCGGCTTCAAGCAAGGCCAGCATGCTCCCCGCTGCCGCATGCAGCGACCCCATCATGTACGCCTGATTGTCCGGAGCACGGACCGGTAAATCGACACCCTCAGCAGCCAGGTAAAGCAGCCCCCCCATGGCCATAGCTGTAATATCTGACCAGGGATAATCCCGGTACGGACCATTTTGCCCATAGCCGGTCACAGATGTATAGACGAGTCGGGGATTAAGCGCACTCAGTTGGTCATAACCCAAGTTCAACTTCTTCAAATACACCGGCGGAAAGCTTTCCAGAAGCAAATCCGCAGTCTTGACCAAATTAAGAAAAACTTCTCTTCCCTGCTCTTTTTCAATATCGAGCACGATACTCTTCTTATTTGTATTTTGATAGATGAATTGCAGACTCCTTTCCTTTCCAGGGATATCCTGATAAAAAGGAGCCGCTCTTCTCACCGGACTGCCTTCAATTGGCTCAATCTGAATAACTTCCGCGCCAAGGTTGGCAAATAATTTTCCGGTATAACTGCCAATTTCGCCTGCAAATTCAATGACGCGAATACCGCTCAAAGCACCTTGACTTTTGCTCATACTCCATCCCTTACCTTCGTGCAGTTTTACCTAATTATCCAATATTGGCAAAAAGACTCTTCCCGCCGCATACATACATGGTTTGCCCATTAATATATCCGGCCTCATCACTCGCAAAAAACATCACGGTCCGGGCAATATCACGCGGGGATCCTATCCTTCCCATGGGTTGAGCTTTCAGCAGCCGTTCCTTACCTGCCTCCGGCAAAGAGTTCCACATCGGAGTCTCGATCAGCCCCGGCGGGATGCAGTTGGCAGTAATCCCCCGTTTGCCCAGCTCCAGGGCCAAGGTTCGGGTCAACGCCACCACTCCGGCTTTCGCCGCCGAGTAATTTGCCTGCCCCGGCCCTCCCAGCCAGGCCCGTGAGGATATGTTGACGATCCGTCCGTAGGCCTGTTCACGCATATATTTAACCGCTTCCTGACAACACAAGAATACAGCTTTGAGGTCAACATCCAGCACCTTTTCCCAGTCCTCTTCCGTCATTTTCAAAAACGCCTTGTCCCGAAAAATTCCGGCATTATTAACCAAAATATCAATCCTGCCAAAAGTGTCCACAACCTGCTTGAACATCGCTGCCACTTCCGCTTTTTTGGTGATATCCGCAACCACTCCCATGGCTTCCCCGCCGGCTTCCTTGATTCCCTTGACCACCTCATCCACCATGCTCTGATTAATGTCATTGATCACTATTTTTACCCCATGTTGGGCCATTATTTCGGCCGTGCCCCTGCCCATCCCGCCGCCGGAACCGGTTATCAAGGCTACTCTGCCCTTAATCTGCATGATTCGCTTACCTCCTTGAATTTTTCCTTTTCTTCCTCTATACCGACAAGGAACTTAGCACACTCTTACCGCCGCAGATAAAGATCGTCTGCCCCGTGATGTAGTCAGCTTCATCATCAGCGAAAAACAGCACTCCATACCCAATATCTTCCGGTTTGCCAACTGTTTTCGATGGCTGAGATTTCATAAGGTTTTCTTTAATGTTATCTGGCAAAGCATCGTACAAGGGCGTCTGGATCAAGCCCGGGGCTATACAGTTAACTGTAATATTGTGCTTGGCTAATTCCAAGGCCAAGGTTCTGCTTAAACTCACCAGTCCCCCTTTCGATGACGAATAATTGGCCTGCGTCGGCCAGCCCAGATAAGCCCTTGAAGAAATATTAACGATTCGTCCATATTTTCGTTCCTTCATGTTGGGAACTACTGCCTGACTCAACAGAAAAGGTCCTTTTAAATTGACATTAAGCACAATGTCCCAATCTTCTTCCGTGATTTTCAGCAAGCCCTTGTCCCTAGCTATGCCAGCGTTGTTAACCAGAATGTCCACCGGCCCAAACCGTTTCTCAATCTGTTGGACCAAGTCTTGTACCTGATCTTTCTTTGAAATATCAGCTACCACTCCCAGTGCTTCCCCACCAGCAGCTTTGATCTTTTCCACCACTTTGTCTACTTTCGCCTGATCAACATCGTTAACGACCACCTTAGCTCCGTTCTGGGCCAGCATCATCACTGTTGTCTCACCCAGTCCGCTCCCTGATCCGGTTACCAGCGCCACCCTGTTCTGTACACCCATTTTATCCGGCTCCTTTCCCTTGCTTCACAACTCCAAAATATGCCAAGAAGACAACCTGCCGAACTTCGAACGTAATAATTCCGGCCCCTATATGTCGTCCTCTCAGCCTACTCCAACTCTCTTTTAACTTACCTGCTCAAGATATGAACCGTGCACACAGCGTTATCCGTACCGTAGATTCCGCCGCCGGTGACATGGGTCAGCGCTGTTTTAGCATCCGGTACCTGCATAGCTCCGGCTTGACCGCGCAACTGCCAAGTCATTTCGACGATCTGCGCAGCTCCGCTGCATCCTGTCGGGTGTCCACACGATAACAAGCCACCGCGTGGGCTAAACACGACTTTACCACCGTAGTCGTTTTGGCCACTGCGGATATACTCTACTGCTTCGCCATGCCCACAGAAACCCATGGCTTCCGTATATAAATGCTCATTAATCGCGAAGGCATCATGGCACTCGACCATATCGATATCCTCCGGACCAATACCGGCTTTCTCATATGCTTCTTTAGAGCCCCGAACTGTGATCTCCATCGATGTCATGTCCCTGAACCCATTGGTGAAAATTCCCGAAGTTACTTCACTCACCAAGATCTTGATCAGTGGTTTGCCCAACTGCATAGCTTTCTCTTTCGTGGTAAAAATCACGGCCGCACCTGCGTCCGCATTGGGGCAGCTCATCAACAAAGTCAGTGGATCAGATATTGAACGCGCGTTAACAACTTGCTCAATTGTAATGGGATCATGGAATTGCGAACGCGGATTATTCATGGCATGACGCCTGTTTTTCACAGCCGTTAGAGCGAGATCCTCCGGTGTGGCGCCAAATTCGTGCATATAACGTTTCGCTCTCATGGCATAGATCCCCGGCATGGTTATCCCTTGAACCCCTTCCGGGTCACTGGCATCAGGCGAAAAAGCCGTTCCGGCTGTTCTGGACCAAGAAATATTCTGAATGCCTGCAGCCAGCGACACATCCGTAACTCCGTTGGCCACGTCTCTTATGGCCAAGCTTGACGCTAAAGCCCCGCTGGAACAGGCGCTCTCCACGTTCATCATCGGTACTCCGCCCATACCCAGCGTACAAGCTACCCGTTGTCCAAAACAGATGCTGCCTGAGAGTCCTGACATCTCCCCTACATAGATGCTCTGGATTGTTTTGGTCTCTAGGCCGGCGTCTTTGAGTGCATCTACTATTGCTAACCGCCCGAGATCAGCCCCGGGGATCGGCGATTTCCGATAATAAGTTGTACACCCTACTCCAACAATATAAACGTCTCTCATTCTTATTTACCTCCTTTGC
Organism: Desulfosporosinus sp.; assembly: GCA_049302315.1. Taxonomy (GTDB): domain Bacteria; phylum Bacillota; class Desulfitobacteriia; order Desulfitobacteriales; family Desulfitobacteriaceae; genus Desulfosporosinus. Next base: position 246 of record JBAQLX010000057.1, on the reverse strand, counting down.
TTTATTCCGCTGCCCTAAATACATAGCTTATCGTCTGTTTGCCGGTTTTATCTTCTCTGATTACCCCAGCATCGACCTGCAAAGCCATGCCAATCTTAATCTCTTCCGGCGGGACATCAATCTGCGCCCCTACCCTGAGCCCATTGGAGAAATCCACATAGCCTATCGCCAAAGGAGCTTTGAGTCCCGGCTGCGGAATATACATGACCGTATACGAATACAGTGTGCCTGCCCGCTCCATTGGTG
>JBAQLX010000056.1:0-3745 GCA_049302315.1 Desulfosporosinus sp. | reverse complement strand
CGAGAATGAAGCTTATTTTTACGGAGATGCAACTTACAGGAAGATAAATACCACGACTGATACTGTTGTGCAACAAGATGATACTGCAAGATTCCTGGTTTATTTCCTCGATGGCGACATTGGAGATCCCGGAACTGCAGATAAGATTTCCATCAAAGTAACGCTTAACAACGGCAGCTCGACATTCATGGAAGTTGGCTCCACCTCGGCGCTGGTTGAACTGGGCGGGGGCAATATAAACATTCACAAAGACAGGTAAGCAATAAAAAATCAGAAATATTTTGAAAATCATAAACCCCGCAGCTGTCTTAGTTGTGGGGTTTTCCTTTGTCTAAGAACATGCTTTTTGATACAATTTCACGGATTGTCGGACGGGTGCAAAGGGGTACAATTTTATAATATGCCGAGCAACTCGCCGGCAATATCATAACTCTCGAGCCTTATGACACTGTCCTCAAGGCTATTGAAGCAAAGAAATTTAACGCTTCCATACCACACTATGTTTTCATCAACAATGGCAAATTGCTGGTGTATATTGGGTTTATATTCCACATTAATATTCGCTTCTCGTAAATATTCCGTGTTTTGTATAACTGATAATTGTTCCGTTTCTTTAAAATCCTTAGGCGGTCTTGTATAAACAGTGATTGAAGTTTTATTGATAACCGCCTTTGATAAAATTTTTACCATCTGCTTAATACGACCTTTCCGCATATAGGGACTCACAATTATTATACTTTTTTTTGCAGATACAATGTCATTATCGAATACAGATAAAAAACTTTCCCCGTTATATATAATGTTCATCTTTTGTATATCCTGCGCATCTGCTCTTATTTTATAACCAATTGCCGCATAGCCTTTAATACGTTTGTGGTACATTCGCTCCAAAACAGGAATATGCACGTCCACATAGTCGTAAATCAATACTTCTTCCTTGCCAGCATATAGTCTATTCAGCCTTCCGGCGTATTGTGCTACTTTTCCCTTCCATGCAATAGGCATTGCCAAAAACAAGGTGTCAAGCCTTGGAAAATCAAAACCCTCTCCTACATATTTGCCTGTGGCAATAATCACAAACCTGCTTCCTGTCTCTAATGCTTGCAGCTTCTTCATCGCTTCACGTTTTTCCTTTGCTGCCATACTCCCGACCAGTGAAATTACATGATCGCATTTCCCGTCAAGCATTTTGGCAAAGGTTATAACTTGCTCCGATCTTTCAGTAAGGATGATTGGATTTCTTCCATGATTCAATGTACTTACAACATCATTTACTATAAACTCATTGCGCATTTCGTTTTCTGCCAACGCATTATATATCTTAGCAATGCCCTTTTCATTATTCAAAGAGGTTTCTCTGAAAGATGTAAACCGTGGAATAACAAAATGCTCAAATGGCCGTTTTTCTGCCTGGTCCCTGGCATCAACTTTATAACAAATGTCACCGCATTGCATGAAAATAATTGGGTGGTGACCGTCAGATCTTGTCGGTGTCGCTGTTAAGCCATGTACATACTTTGCGTTAGCATATTTTAATATTTTCTCGAAATTCACTGCTGATACATGGTGACATTCGTCCACAATAATCTGCCCATAGTCACGCACTAGGTCTTTTACAGAATCACCACTAATCAAAGATTGCATGACAGCAATATCAACGATTCCGTTTAGGCTATTCTTCCCTGCACCAAGTTCACCAATAACACTTTGGGTTTTCTTTCTACCACGTTTTTGAGGTTGTTCCGGTAATTCATAATCAAAACCAAGAAACTGTTCCAATGACTTTTTCCATTGGCCGAGCAACGCCTGTGTATGTACCAGAATAAGTGTGTTAACTTTACGGGAAGCAATGATATTTGCACCGATGACTGTTTTGCCAAATGCAGTTGTAGCAGATAACACTCCGGTTGAATTTTGCAAAAGTGCTTTTGCAGCAGGTTGTTGTTCTTCCCTTAGTTCGCCAATGAAACTAACCTCAATCCGTTTCCCAATATTTGTTTCATCCATTATTTCATATTTCGCCTTTACTTCGTCTAGCATTTCAAGTAAATCACGTTCGCAACCTCTCGGAATAGCAATAAAATATTCCGTTTCTTCTGATGTAGAAATAATTCTTGGTTTATCATGGGTTGAGAGCCGCATTGCCTGTGATTTATAGAAGTCAGGATTTTTAAAAGCGCCAAGACGCTTGATCGTATTTCGTGCTGCTTGTGATATACCATCTTTTTCGATATAAACCATATTCGCACGAGTGATATGAATTATTTTTGGAAAATCAACTGCCGCCAGTGCATATTGCACCTTTTGTTTTTCCCAAGGCCTGTTTTCAGTTTCCGTATTGTCTTGAATCAATGTCCCTAAATCTCCAGCACCTACTATTTCCGATACATGCTTTTTAACTTGAGATAAAGACATTTTCTGCATATTAGATAAAAATACCCATTGATCTTTATAGGGCATGAAATTTTCATCAACAAATACGCTGTTACCGCTCTTGCGAGCCAGTCCTTGTAAAGGCAGTGCGATTAAATTACCAAACCCTCCTGCAGGCATAGTATCCTGGTTAGGAAAAAGCCTGTCATAGGAAATGAATTTTATCTCGCTGCGTTTGTTCATTGCATAGGTTAAAAGAATACTTCCTAAACGCCTTGCTAAGCAAGAAGGAATTGGTTCATTGAAAAATATCCATATATGCGCTCCATTTCCGGATCGCGACCGCTCAATGTAAGCAGGAATTTCTTTTTCTTGGCAGACTTTTACGAAAGCTGATACATCCTTTTCATAGCCTTCACCATCAAAATCAATTGCAAGCAGAAGGCAGTTCTCATCAGAAAGCATCGGATATAGGCCTATAACATCTCTGCCATATGCATCTTTGCCACGCAGATGATTTTCTATTACATTTTCATTAAGGATTAAGAGTTTACGATTAGGACAAGAATTGCACTTGTATTTGCGTTTATCGCAAAGATCGTCATTCCATTCATTTTTGCATGCAGGTTGATACCCACTTTTTTGTGTTTTCAGACTATACCATCGTTTTGCATATACATCATCTCTTCCTTTGAAAAGAGACATAAACAATTCGATTTTTTCTTTTGCAGTACTATAGTTACTAATACTGGGTTCATTTGATATTATAATAGGAGTGTCATGAACTTCCACGACTTGTTCGGGTAATAATAGCAGTTTACGAAACTCCGAGTTTTCTTTCTTCAGAACAGCATTTTCTTCGAGCAATTTATTATATTCGGCTGATAATTGCTGATAATCCATAAATGCCGCCTTACGAGTAATATCGCTGTTTCGGGCTTGTTGGTTTATCCGGGAATTCAAGTTTTAGTAATCCGACTTTAATTAATGGATTTAAAATTCTATCCCTAAAATCTTTACCATCTTTAATATTTGTCAAAAGTTGAATTTCCCGTCTACTCCTGGGTGTTTTACAAAACTCCAGGATTTGGGTATTTCTATCGATCTCTTGGATTTCAACTGGTGGGGTGACTTGGGGGGTAACTTGGGGGGTAACTTGGGGGGTAACTTGGTCGGTAGCTTTAAGGGTAAAGGTTTCATGTGGGCCGGCTTTTAAGGTCGCAGTTGCACTTAGAGGAATAATTGTTGAAAATACATCTGCCTCTATAAATTCCGGTGTTCCTCCGGAATACAACTTGGTGAATTTATAAGTGTTTCGCATTCCGGATCCCAACTCGTCTGCAAAACCGATTTCACTGAAAACCTTTGATAT
>JBAQLX010000055.1:0-2206 GCA_049302315.1 Desulfosporosinus sp. | reverse complement strand
GAACCACATCGAGTTAGTAGAGGTCAAAGCGAAATCGGTTAGCACGGATTCGGAAGAAGCCTTTCTGAATAAAAGCAGGTCAATTACTTCATCGTGGAAACCCTATCTAGAAGATGTTGCTTTTCAGAAACATGTCATCCGATGTGCCTTTCCAGAGTATAGCGTTTCTGCATATCTGATGATGGCCAATAAAAATGCATTTTGTCCAACGGACGGGCTAAATCAGAAATTCAAAATCACCAAAGATAAAAACGGGAGAAAAGGTGTCTCGGTATCTCAAACTCTATCAGAGGAAGATCTCGCCGAGCAGATTCTGGTCAAGGTCAAGGTCGATGCCAGTTGTGACTTAATTTATGCGGAAGAGATCAATGTTGGTCTGAACCCAATTAGTTTCGCTGAACATGTGAACTTATTGGCTAATTACTATGTCAGAGACGAAAAAATAGTTTCGCTGCCTTCTACTGCTTGTGCTCATTGTGAGTTCAAAGCGACTGACCAAGAGAGGGAGGTCGGCATGAAAAGCGGCTTTCATGAGTGCTGGAAGGAAGGTCTGAGCTGGACAGACGAGGATTTCAAGGAATCGACCATCTTCGAAATCTGGAATTTCAGAAAAAAGGGTCAATGTCTAGATGAAGGACGTATAAAACTATCGGACATTTGCAAAGAGGATATTTCACCAAAAGAGGATGACAATCTGGGTATATCGTCTAGTGCTAGGCAATGGCTGCAAGTTATAAAAGCTCAAAGCCATGACGAGACCCATTGGATCGATTCAGAAAATCTATTTCGTGAGATGAATGCGTGGGTTTACCCGCTACATTTCATTGATTTTGAAACCTCCATGGTAGCGATTCCCTTTAATAAGGGGAGACGTCCTTATGAAGGAATTGCCTTTCAGTTTTCCCACCATGTTGTGCAAAAAGACGGGCAGATTGAACATCGCGGACAATATCTTAACACGGCATCCGGAGTATTCCCCAACTATGGTTTTCTCAGAAATCTGAAAAACGAATTAGAGCAGGATCAAGGGAGCATTTTCCGTTACGCTGCGCACGAAAATACTTACTTAAACATGATTTATCGGCAATTGAGGGAAGACCAAGAGGATATTCCCGACGGAGAGGAACTCTGTAGATTTGTTCGCACCATTACAACTCCAGTGAATAAGAGCAAAGAGTGGGTGGCAGGGCCCCGCAATATGATCGATATGTGCGAACTTGTCAAGCGTTATTATTATGATCCCGCCACGAAGGGCTCAAATTCTATTAAGCAGGTTTTGCCAGCGATTCTGAATAGTTCGCGATTCCTACAAGAAAAATACGCCAACCCTATTTATGGCACCGATGGCGGTATCCCTAGCTTGAATTATCGTAACTGGAAATGGATTGAGTACGTCGAAGACAGGGTACTTGACCCCTATAAATTATTGCCTAATATGTTTCAGGATATTTCGGAAAAGGACTTCGCAGTGTTGAGCGATAGTGATGAGTTGCGTGATGGAGGGGCTGCGTTAACAGCTTATGCTCGGATGCAATTTGAAGAGATGTCTGATTATGAACGTACGGAAATAGAGAAAACATTGTTGAAGTATTGTGAGTTGGATACCTTAGCAATGGTTATGATTTACGAGGGTTGGAAGGATTTAGTATACCCGAGATAGTAAAGGTTTAGAAAGAAATTAATCAGATTGTCTCCCGAGGATTATATTCGCAACACCTGTGACATTCAAAGCGCGGTGCATTTATGGTCTAACAATAAGGAGTGATAATGCTGCATGAAGAGGAATCAAGAATATTTCAAAGACTGTCTGATTGGAGGGGCCATAGATGATGCCCTTTTCAGTCGAAATACGAATTCGGTCCAATCAAATAAATGTCTGAACGCTATATTATGCTTATTCATAAGGACAGATGATTTTGAATTAAACAATGCACACCCCTTTAGAACAGAAGACGAGGAGAGGTGGTTTAACTGCGGTTGATATAAATAAGAAGGTTCGGTCGGAAAATGCCGTTCACAAAATTATGCATTAGCTTACAACAACCGCAGCTAAGTAATAAAAATATGGCTTGTAAAAAATTATAGATCATTATTTGCATAGTGTTGCATTTAGGATTCCGAATCACTTGATTTTGCTTGATAAAAGTCCCGATACCGTAGCGATTTGGGATTATGAAAAACCGAATTGAGCAGAGAGTCGACCTTT
>JBAQLX010000054.1:0-2864 GCA_049302315.1 Desulfosporosinus sp. | reverse complement strand
GGTCTGACCCCCTCAAGAATCGACAAATTATACATATTTATCAAGAATCCCTGGCGGCCAGTAATATCAGGCATTCCAGGGATTCTCCAATGTTACGTCAGCGCTTAATATACCGGTGCATGGTCAACATGCTTAATCTATGAGAAACTATCTCCATACTCGCCGGAACGGCTCCCGGTGGTCACCGTTCCGGTCAGGGTCATGGAACCTTTGTTTTCCCCAATAGTTCGACATTTTGCACCTATAGTTTGATAATCAAGTGACGCAGTTATTTGTTGTAGATGGAAAGCTTGAGTCATGCTCGAGGGAAGGCCTCCCGTCCGGTCAGCCTTCCCAAAAGGGGTCTGACCCCCTCAGGATTCGACAAGTTATGTATAATCCCCAAAAATCCTTGAAAGCTAGTAACATCAAGCATTTCAGGGATTCATCAATATTACAAAAATGAGTTGTGTCAATTCACAGATAGAGAGTCAATGCTCAACTACAATCCCTCCGTCCCGACGAAATTGTGTCGGGGTCATACCATCTCATATTTCTTACGAAGTCATTCAGTAGAACTCAGATTATCTTTAAGGAGAACATTATGAAAGTTTTAGTGTTTGGTACTAACGGTCAGCTGGGTAAAGAAATCACAAAACAGTTTAAAGAAAAGTATGAGTTGATATTGCAAGATATCCCTTCCCTAGACATTACAAGCTATCAGTCTGTAGAAGACCTGATCTCTGACACTAACCCTGCTGTCGTCATAAATGCTGCAGCCTATACTAATGTTGAAAAGGCCGAAGAAGATGAGGATACCGCCTTTCAAGTAAACGCTTTAGGCGCACAAAACTTAGCGCTTGCTTGCAAAAAATCCCGAGCAAAATTGGTGCATATCAGCACGGATTATGTCTTTGATGGCACAACCAATGTAGAGTATGAAGAGTTCGATCCTCCCAATCCTCTGTCGGTGTACGGGAAAAGCAAATTATGGGGGGAAAAGCTCGTCGAGCAGGTTGGAGGGGAGTACTTTATTCTGCGCACATCTTGGCTCTATGGGGATGGTCCTAACTTTGTGCGAACCATGTTGAAATTGGCGGAACAGAGAGACCATCTCACAGTGGTGGCTGATCAGTATGGTACACCGACGTATACAAAAGATTTGGTTTGGGCCATTGAATGCTTAATCCAGACAGAATTTTATGGGCTCTATCATGCCTCCAATCAAGGAAGTTGCACTTGGTTTGACTTTGCCCTGAAAATCTTCGAATTGGCTGGCAAATCCGTCAGTGTTGCCCCTGTCAGTACAGCAGAGTATCCGGTAAAAGCTAAACGCCCGCAGTATTCAGTCATGACTAATAGAATGCTGAAGCTTCGAGGCATGGATGTCATGCGCAATTGGGAAGATGCCCTTCAGGATTATATCGAAAATGAGTGTGGGCAAATTGAAGAATAGATGGGGGGCGTCGATTTTGAAAACTTGGCTGGTGACCGGTGGGGCCGGTTTTATAGGAAGTAATTTCATCAGGACAGTCTTAGAACAAGCGGATGTGCAGGTGGTTAACTTGGATAAGCTAACATATGCTGGTAATCTGGAATCCATAGCTGATGCCAGTGGCCATCCTCGATACTCATTCGTTAAGGGTGACATCGCCGATCAGACGCTAGTTAAGGGCTTGTTAAACCAATTTCGACCCCAGGCCGTGATTAACTTCGCAGCGGAATCGCACGTTGATCGATCAATTGTAGGCCCTGTGGATTTTATACAAACCAATATTGTGGGAACTTTTCATTTGCTAGAAGCAGTACGCAGTTATTGGAATAACGAGATGAAGAACAATGACGGAGAGTTCCGATTTTTACATATTTCTACGGATGAGGTTTATGGTTCCTTGGGGAGTACTGGATTTTTCACGGAAACCACACCCTATGCGCCGAATTCACCGTACTCGGCCTCGAAGGCATCTTCCGATCATCTAGTCAGGGCGTATTATCATACCTATGGGTTGCCAACGGTAACAACGAATTGCTCTAATAACTATGGGCCTTATCAATTTCCAGAGAAACTCATTCCCTTAATGATTCTCAACGCTTTAGAAGGCAAAGACTTGCCTGTTTATGGGAATGGACTAAACATTCGGGACTGGCTCTATGTTCTCGATCACTGCAGTGCCATTAAGACCGTCATCGAACGTGGTCAAAGCGGCGAAACGTATAATGTCGGTGGAAACAACGAAAAAAGCAACCTAGACGTGGTGCATACTCTCTGTGACCTGTTGGATGAATTATCACCCCGGTCAGATGGAAGTAGTTATAGGCAGCAAATCGTCTTTGTTAAGGACAGGCCCGGTCATGATCAACGGTACGCTATTGACTCTGCGAAACTTCAGACGACCTTACATTGGCAGCCTGAGGAGACCTTTACGACAGGCCTCCGGAAAACTGTGCAGTGGTATTTGGAAAATCGGGGTTGGTGTCAGCGGGTCTGTGATGGAAGCTATCGTCGTGAACGATTAGGGATTGGAGAGTGAGTGCGATGAAAAAAGGAATTATCTTGGCGGGGGGTTCAGGTACCAGGTTATATCCACTGACCATTACGGTAAGTGCTCGAGGGAAGGCCTCCCGTCCGGTCAGCCTTCCCCCGGGGTCTGACCCCCTCAAGATTAGACAAATTTTCTAATAATTCTCAATAATCCCTTGAAGCCAGTAATGCTGGGCTTTTCAGGGATTATTTAATATTTAATGTAACAAATAGAGCTTGAGTTACGGAGAGCTTGAAAGAAAAACTCTGCGCTTCTCTAGTGATTGGGTTTTTTATTATTGGTCAGTCCCACCAGATAGGCGATACTAGTTTTATAGAATTCGGCAAGTTTAATAAGCGAGGT
>JBAQLX010000053.1:0-10556 GCA_049302315.1 Desulfosporosinus sp. | reverse complement strand
TAGGCACATTTGGAAAATATTTATCACTCGTGAATTTCCAGTTTGACTCAATGAAAAAGCAAAATTCCTCCCACTAAAGTAGGAGGAACGCTATAAGGTTGGTTCAGGGAAACCCTTGTTCCAACTGCCTCGGCGAATGCCGAGAGTCTATCATTGTTTCAGGAGGCGACTCCATGCGTGGGGTCACCAAACCCAGGTCCTGGAACAAGGATCACAAGATTCACACGCATGTTTACTATAATGCCATAAAGGCCATGAAACTCCGCGAGAACTTGTTTGCGCATGTAACCCTTCTAAAGGAACGGGCAGAGGCTAATCCTGCAGCCACCCTGAACGAAGAGGAATACTGCAAATACCTCCTCATCCGCAGTTCGGAGAAATCCCCTTCCGGTTACACCATTAGCATCAAAGAGAATGTAATCAATAAGGAATTGGAAACAGCAGGCTGGTTAGTCATCATAACGAATGATGTGGCTGATGCCAAAGAATCAATCAGAATTTACCGTGAAAAGGATGTTGTTGAAAAGGGCTTCCTCCGTTTAAAAAACAGTTTGGACCTTGGGAGATTATCAAAGCGTCCTGTATATCAAAGACCCTGATAAATAATCCAAGCATTATTAAAAAACCAATGAGAGATAATATAATGATGTAGATAAAAAAACAATGGGCAATTTTAAAAATAAGAAATGGCCTCCTGCTCATCGTTATGTCTTTGAGGATTGATAGCTATCTTGTAATTTATTTACATCGTATGGGATTGGCTTAATCAGCCAGCTTCTCATAAACAGCATGTCCCAAATACGACAACGTTGTCGTATTTATTGCGAATACCTTTGTTCTTCTCTGTTATGACGATGCTCCGCCTTATCCCCGGCAGAAGTACCCCGGCAAGTATACAGTGGTCAAGGGTACTGCCCACCTGCATATAGCCAATTTGAGCTGATTTAGATGTATCTGCTTTTTTCGGTTATGTTCCTGTTTTGTTTCTGTTCAAGCGATGCGTTTATTCGGTTTTACCGCTGTCGGCCATTGGCGCGCCGAACAGGATAAAGAAATCGTAGTCCACTCCGGCGTCAGCGCCAGCGAAAGTCATATTGATATTCTGCAGCAGTACTTTAAGTTTGCAACCATTGTTTTCCACATTCAAGGTCATCGCTTCCGGAGGAAGCGACTCTTTCGGCGCATTTCCGATCCCGGATAAGGTGCTGGCAAATTCATAGAGGCCGGTGCCCACCAGCTCAGTCCCAGCTGCATCCTTAACCGAAACCCGGACCTCTTGCGGCGTCAGACGTTTGACCGTGAGCTCGTAACTCTTATCCCGGATCTGGAACTCTTGCTTCGGTGTTTCCTCAGCAGGCATTTTCCGGTAGGAACCGATACCAGTGACAAATATATCGTAGCCACTGATACTAAACGGTTTTTGCCTATCCAGACCGGCATAGAAATATTGAGACTCAGGACTGATGGCTTCATAAGCCGTTTCGAAACCAAAAACGCTTTTCATTTTTTCATCCGTTACATAACCATATTTTTGATAATCGGACGTCTTGAAATCTGCCGGCAGCCAGGCCAGGTACTGCAGGTAATTGCGGATTTCCAGGTAATTGAGGATGTTGGTGGTCTCCAGCCGCAGTCGCATGGTAACGTCAGCTTTGGGTGTGATTTTGCCCTCGGCCAGCACTCCTTCGGTAGTAAGCATCTGCTCCAGGCGGGTTATCTGAGAATTGCGCGAGACGGTGAAAGCGTCGACAGGCGGAATGACTGAGACGATGGCCAAGCCCGCTCCCAATAAAGCGATAATGAAATTTTTGCCGACCGGCTTGAAGCTGAGGACAACCCCGCAGATTAACGAGTAGATCCCGAATAAGGTCAGATAATAGCGCGCTTCCGTCACCCCGTAGGCGTTTAAACGGATATAGACGGAGACCAGCTGCATAATTACCATCAAAATCAGCGCTTTGGGGAATACTTTGCGGTAGTAGGCGGCGAATTTATTTTCTAGGTGGCTGGCCAGCACATAGACTATCAGACCGACTGCCGAGTAGGCTAGGATCATCGGCCCCAGCTGTCCTGAAGGCCATTTGAAAGTGAAGAGAATCTTACCCAAATAGGCGATCAAAACCAAGCTGTAAGCGGCAATCAACGGAACTGTGATATAGGAAATCAGGATTTTCAGAATCTGAGGATAACCGGCGGCGTGCTGGGTATAGGCCACATCTTCTTCCGTCTCGGAATTAAAACGGGGCAGCCGTGAGAGATAGTAGATGGTGGCAAAGAAAATCCAGATGATGGCCATAGTATAAGCGTATGAGTCCTCGTTGACTTTGAACAGCAGCGCATCAATAGCAGCGATGATGCTGGAGATGCCGGCAGCCAGGACGGCTGAAAACAGGATTGAGGTGAATGTCGATTTGAAGTGCGTCAGGGCTATGCTGTTAAAATCAGCTTTGCCTTTGTATGACGGCACCCAGATATAAATGCAGAACATGGCAAATACAGCGACGATAGTCCGGGCTCTGACGGCGTAGTCGATACTCGGTGCAGAGGCAATAATCAGATAGTAACCGCAAACCAGCAGCGCCGCGACAACATAGACCAACAGCCGCAATTTCTGCAGCTGTTTGAAGCGCTCACAACAAAATTGCGCGGCCACTGTCAGGAACGTGCCCAGGCCAAAAGTGAACAAAAGCTTCTGGATAAAGAGGTCAGGGTTCTTATGCAGTGAAATCATGTAGCAGGTAACGATAGTGGCGCAGGCCAGGCAGACGACAGTCAGGGGAAAACGCGTAACAGCTTTGATAAATCCTTGGCCAGTGTCGACCATTGCTTTGAAAAAACGGTTCATAATGTTCCCTCCTCCATCATTCACTTTGTGCGTTGTACCTGTTTAATTCCTATTTCTTGTAAAGATTAACAATCCTTCTTGTTTAAATCCTGTTTGAGTGGACTATTTCTGCTTAGTAATATATTTTAACCCATGAAGAAACAATAGGCTCCTGCTCAGCTTAGCTTTGGACAAAATATTTCGAAGGCAAAGCTTTAATCGGTATCGCTAAACCCCTGGACTCTGAAATCCCCTCATTTTCGAAAGTAGTAACACCAAAAATCACACCGACTGCCTCTGCTTGGTTATTTATGACTGGGCTGCCACTGTTGCCTGCATTTATCTGGATATTGACGTCAAAGACAGGAATAGGGCTGCCTTGGATTTGATGGAACTGTCCAACCTGCCCTCTCTGCGCAATCTTTTCAAATCCCAAAGGATTGCCGATAATGGTTACCGTGTCCTTCTCCTGGATGTTATCCTCCCTATTTAACTCAAGTACAGGAAGGTCAATCCCCTCAATCGTTATAATAGCGATGTCAGCCTCTGGGATAATCTCAAGTTTCTTGGAATAATAGCTTTTCCCGTCTGCAAAATGAATGGTGATCATTTCGGCATTGTTAACGACATGCTGATTGGTAATGATCCTGCCAGTCGGGGAAATGTTGAATCCGGTGCCTTGCTGTACCTTCGTCTGCATTGCTCCAACTTTCAGCTGAGCTTCAACGCTGACAACTGACAGCCTGCAGCGCAGGACAGTATCATCCTCCAGAAGGGCTTGGCTTTGATCCAGAAAACTGAGTTTTTCGGAAAAAAGATATGGCAGATTTGGCAGTGAAAGGCTTAGAAAAGTCAGCAGAACCAGCAGAACAAGCATCGTTTTCAGGCAGCCGGGTTTCTTTTTCTCTTCGTGGTCTCCGATTTCTTCGCCGGTAAACTCCTCTCCCAAATTCTCATCTTCCAGATGTTCTTCTTCCGTACATTCATCCGAAAATCTGTTGTTTGTCATCTCAACCCCCTCTGTTTAAACAGGCGATAAATTATTTAGTATCACTTTTGAACTATATATTCAGCGAGTTTAATACCTTTATGTCTGGTCCAAACCTTTACCTTTTTCTTAAATCACTGAGGATTTCCTGGATTTTCCGGTGATATTCCTGTGGCGCAAAAACGGCTCCCCAACCACTGCTCAACTGAAACAGCCCGTCGTAAGCCTCACTATAGAAGGACTTGATATAATGTGGAATATTTTGATCCGTTAAAAAATCATCCACGACCTGAGCCTCAATCTGATGTTCTAAAATACACGCCTTAGTGTAGGTTGGTAAAACGTCCACTTTGATCAACTCCTCAGTCAGTATTCCCAAAAAAACGCTCCAAGATAAATGAAATTGCCCAGCGGTAAATATCTTCACTTTTTCGGCATACTCTACTATTCAGGAGACATGGAAATTGTCTTTTATCATACATCCGGAGATATATTTAATACCATAATCGAAAAGCGCTGGGGCTAGGGGAGTTCCGGGCCCAACCATGGTGATCCGCTAATATTCCCCAATCTATCACTTGAAATGAGTAATATGGAATGAATAAACGCCAGTCAGGATATTGCGTCCTGGCTGGCAATTGCTTTGTAGGTTATTCAGTTATGCAACAGACGTTCTGCTACATGTCTTGACTTCTTCTATTTGTTTATTTTCAGTTATAATCTTGTTATTACCGACAACAGTTATGTTTGATGATAGGGTAAGGCTATTCCCACCGATGGAACAGTAGGCCTTAATTTTCGCCTTTTCTCCAATTACTGTATTGAAGACTAAGCAGTCATTAGAGATCCTACTGTTAGGCAATAATACAGAATTCTCAATTCTGGATTTTTCCCCCACATAGACCCCGGGAGCTAGAATTGAATTTATGACTTCTCCGTGAATAGTGCAGCCGTTACTTATCACGCTATTTCTAACCACGGCATTTGCTCCAATGTATCGGTGGCGCAAATTATTCGTATTGGAAAATACTTTCTTCTGTAAATCAAAAATATTAAATTTCGGTTGTAGCTGCAGCAATTCCATATTGGCAGTGTAATAGCTTTCAATGGTTCCGACATCTTTCCAGTATCCCTGAAAGTGATAAGAAAATAATTTTTCCTTTTGCTCCAGCAGCTTAGGAATTACATTTTTTCCGAAATCATTGTCAGACTGCCTATCACTTTCATCTTCAATCAGAGCTCGTTTTAAAATCGGCCAGTTAAAAATATAAATCCCCATAGATGCAAGGTTACTATTTGAATTAGCAGGTTTCTCTGTGAATTTTGTGATTTGGGCTTTTTCATTGGTTGACATTATACCAAAACCTGATATATCTTCCCAAGGAACTTCAATTACGGAAATCGTTACATTAGCATTTTTCTCTTTATGGAACTCAAGCATATGGGAATAGTTCATATTATAAATATGGTCGCCTGACAAAATCAGGACAAACTCGGGATCATAGCGACTTATATAATCTATATTTTGGTATATAGCATTGGCTGTTCCTTTATACAAACTACACCCCTGCTCCCCTACAAAAGAAGGCAACAGCTGTATACCTCCATAAGTACTATTCAAACCCCAAGCTGAACCAGTTCCAATATACGAATTTAGCAATAATGGTTCATATTGGGTCAAAACACCTACGTTGGAAATATGGGAATTGGCACAATTACTAAGACTAAAATCAATAATGCGGTATTTACCTCCAAAAGATACTGCTGGTTTGGCTATACCCCGTGTAAGTCCACCGAGTCTGCTTCCCTGCCCGCCGGCCAACAACATTGCGATCATTTCCTTCTTCGACATAATCATGCCCCTCCTCCTTAATAACTTAAAAAAGAGTTTTTCGTATGTGAAGTTGAATATGAAGGTGGTAAAAAAAGCACTACTATCTATTACACTATTATCTATTAAATTCATAATCTTTAGTTTATTCTTTCATTCTTATGTAATTTAGTCAAATCCAATATTACCTGCCCCTACTCATTCTTAGCTAATTTACCCCTCCATAAACATTAATTTTCTCCTAATTACTTAAGATACCTTCTTAATTCGTAGTCGATTAATAAATCCTGAAACATTGATGCTGCCGGATACAACTATGCTCACCTTTGTAAAAATGTCTGGATCTACCCCCGTACATTCAATTACAATTATAGTTCGATTTCGATAACGCATTTGCTTTTGATCTTTTCAACCAGGAATTGCAAGGCATCGACAACATGTGGTCTAATGTCGCCGCCTATCAGCACATACATTATGTCATCACCGAGCTCGAGCTGGCCTTCATTAAGCCAAACCCTGACATGGAAGATACCGTCCATCTTATAGGTTTCAGCAATCGCCGCATCAACCATTGCTGCATTATATGCAAATTCCATTCCCTTTACCAACGAACCGTCGTCAAGCCCCTGGCGTACCTTGACCTTGGGCGTTTGGCGCACAACGCCATTATGGACTAAAAACATCCCCTCCTGTAAAGCCGCTGGATCTGTTTTTGCTTCTTTGAGCCATTCATCAACTGATGGCGTAAGTTTTTTCATGTTTCCATTATTCATATACTAAAACACTCCTTATTTATTAAGCAAAATACAAATAGTATGAAATGAAAAACAGGACATTATTACTAGCTTCCGCCCCGTCAAATCCACTGCTGAACTGCCATTATTGACCAATGTCACTACTTCCCCAACCAAATCAATACTGGCGATGGAAACAGAACCAGAAAAAGCGGGGATCTGCGTTGCTAGAACAGTTGTACTTGAAGCCGACGTACTGGAAGCCGAAGAAGGCATAGAGCCATGCTTATTGTTTCCCCGTCACAAGTGGCGACAAATAGTACCATCGCGGTCCGAACAAGTCTCGTTTAATAATTTTTGGAGACATAGATAATTCCTTTTTCCTTCATACTTTCCAAATCATTCACTTTAATCATGCTTTCTGATACCGTGTACAGGTTACTACCGATATAGAGGATCCGCTGAATCGGTGTAAAGGCATAAGCGAAATTGTCATACGGTTTGACCGGTCGCGGAAATACACCCGAACCCAGATGGGAGACCTCACCTTTGAGCGTGAAACCTGTTGTCAAATCCAAGTTGTATACATAGGTGCCCTGGAACGTTAGCTCTCCGTAGGGAGGGACACCGTAATACTCAACCCCTTGGTCTTTCACTTCGCAGACATTGATCGGAAAGGCCAGTAAATTTTTTTCCCGGGAAAAGAGCAGGGCTTTGTGATTGTAAAGCACTTCGGAATCCGTTCCCCTGTCCCCGATGTTTGTCTTGAAAAGCTCAATAGGGTTGTTGACATCGCTAACGTCAAATAAGGAAAGCTTCATGCCCAGATAGTAGGCAACAGTGCTTGTCTCGCCGGTATAACCATTGTAAATTTTGGTTTCCATCGAATCCTTACCGATCCCAAGCAGATGGGTTTCATCGTAAGGGTGCAGGTAATTGCTGTAACCAGGGATTTTCAGCTCGCCAAGCACCTTGGGAGCAGAAGGGTCCTGCAAGTCGAGAACAAACAGGGGGTCGACCGTCTGATAGGTGACCATATATCCCCGCTTGCCCATAAACCGAACGGCATAGATCTGTTCGCCGGGAGCAATTTTTTCCAGCTTACCGCAGATGCTCATATCCGGGTTGAGAACATAGGCATTGTTCTCCGAGGCCTGCCGGGTACTCCAGTTGAACCCTGAAGTTGTGGCCAGACGCAGATAGCCATCGTACTCATCCATTGAGAACTGATTCAGAAGCGTTCCGGGGATTTCCGCTTTGCCCAGATAAGCCGTTTTCCCGTTATTGAGGGAGAATTTGTAGACTAACGTATTTGGACCAACCGGCGGGTAAACGAATGTAGCTGCATTACCGTCCGTTACAGGCTCTTTCGGCCACTCATAGTGTGTTACCGCAACATAAAGATTAGCGACAGAAGCCATGATATTATCGCCGGAACCAAGATATGCTCTGACCTGCATGCGTTCACTTGGGGCCTCTAGATCCAGGCCGGCAACCAGAAGGTAGTTCGGTTCAACCGAGCCGGGGAAACAGCGGATGTCCTGGAAAGGAATCGCAGCATAGCCGTCAGTAAAATTCGAATCAGAAAATATCGGATTGGCAGGCACCTCATTTTGGTGCAGAATGCGGTAGTAGTCAATATATTTATTCGTGACCAAGTAAAGATCCGAGTCTATTTTTCGCGATGAGACGTAGTTACCGTCCAGCTTCAGTTCTCTTACCTTAACCAAACTCGTCATGTCGCTCAGGTCATAGACAAAGACATGGGTCATCGGCTGATAGTACGGCACAAGGGAAGAGACTGAGTCAGGCTGCAGATCGCTTTTTGTCTCTACCTGGTAATCATAACTGTCGCCGATAACAACGAGATGTTTTTTGTCCACGTACAATTCTCGCGGGGTAAATTTCTGACCAGGATATTGCATCTTAGTGACAATTTTCAGTTCGCTGGCCGGATAGACTTTAGATATGACAACCTCGAGCTGCCCGTCCGCACCAGCGGATATAACCTGGTAGATGTACTCGCCGTCTGTCTTGATGATGTCTGCTTCATCAACCCCTTCGACTTGCAGGTTTGTCTCCGAGTAGGCGTCATCCTGCCGAGTCACGGGACTTGCATCGTTGGCTTCCGCCTTAGGAGCAGGGCTTGTTCCGCCGGCAAACTGTCCCGCGCTGTCTGTCATCAGGCCGTACCTGACACCATAATTTTCCAGATCGGCAAGCAGCTTCAAAAGGTTCTCGCGGCTGCCGACTGCAGGCAGGCTCGCCGTGATCGCCGGGTTATCCTGATCCGTTGAAAGAAGAGAATCCTGCGTTATATTCCCCTTAAGAAAATCATCAACGTTATTTATAACCATTGATGGAACAACATTATTACCTCCGAAACAAACAATCGCCGGTTCAATATTAAGATCATGTAATTGTGATAAATATGACATACTTGAGGTGGGTACTAACAACGAATTTGGATCAATTAGCATAATGGGATCGCCTTCTTTTGACGCAATAGCGCTGCCTGCCAAGGCATCAGCGAAATCCAGGCCTGTAGCATAATAAATGTTTTTTGGGTTTGGTGCAAAAGTTTGAATTACCAACGCATTTGTCTCAAATCTATCTCGCCCTGCTAAACGTGTTATAGATGCAATGGGAACAAGGGATTGAATTTGAGACTTGACTGCTTCAGATACTACCGCACTTCCCCCGACGATGTACACTTGCGAAGGCTGTTTAGTTGCTATATAATTCTTTATTCCTGGAGCCAAATAATCCTTGCCTACTAGTAAAACAGGCCAGCCCTTGTTAGCAGCAAAACTCGAAATACTTATTGCATCAGGAAAACTTTCTCCCGAAGCTATGACAACTGGCGTATTCTTTTCTACGGCCAATTTCTGGGCAATCATTATATCAGTATCATATCGATCAGAACCCCCAATACGTTCGATGTTTTGAAAACCCATTCGTGTTAGCTGAACATCAAAATCTGTATCAATAACACCTACTCCGCCAATAATATGAACCGTTCCTTCTTTGCTTAAGTGCCGAGAAATGTAATTAAATGCTTCATTTGAACCTTGTATCTTGCTATCTACAAGCAAAATAGGAGCATTTAACTTTTTCGCTAAAACACTTGCAGCAAGAGCATCGGGAAAGTCGTTTCCTGAAGTTAAAATAACATCCTGAACTGAATCTGCATTAAATTGTTCGGAGATAATTCTGGCCGTTTGGAAACGGTCTTGTCCTGCCAATCGGTTACTTATTGATGAAGCATAAGTGTCGACAGGAAATAACACGCTTATCAATAAAACACAAAAAATTAGAATACTTCCTTTGCGCATATTTCTCCATCCATTCATGTAACCAACCTCCCTAAATATTTTAGCTATAAGATGGAATCGAGATCATTGCAACCGTCGATATGTCAATAATATCCAAATGTTGCAATGATGTTCGGCACGTCATAATCATTTTTTTATTCTACGTATCACATGTGTATTCCTGCTTGTATTTGCACAATTCGCTATCTCAAAAAGAAACCCGACCAATGAAGGTTTGTCCCTTAGCCCTGTCCAAAGGAACTGATCGCTGCTTTCCGGAGTAGTTGTTGTGGATGTGTTTCCACAACCAGCGACGTGATACCCTTCCCAAATCCGGAAATGATCGGGCTAGTGGATACGGAGACTAAACATCTCCTCGTATAATCAATTTGGTTCCTGCCCCACGAGTCCAGGAAATTAAGGGAACGTGGGGTATTTAAATGACCATCTTTTACTGGAAATTCAATCTGATAGTGGTCAATACCAACAAGGTGCGCGTAGGATAACGCATACCCTATGCAGCCGTCATGCCTGTGGACAGTGTGGGCAAGTCAACCCCAAAGCATACTTCAAAATTAGACTTGTCCAAAGCCTGTGGGAAAGCTCTTTTAAGACAGACCACAAATGGCTTTTCCACAGGCTGGCACTGTCCACAGGCTCAGGATGACAAAAAACTCGACGTAACTACTCCAACAGTACGGCTTTGGCGTAGTCTTAGGTTCCAACATACTTATCCCTCTGACACTCCGCACGACTAAAGTCGGCGGGTTCTTAAGTACGAAGACTTCCGATATACTCTCGCCAGTAGGCATAATATTCCATCTACAGGGTACAACATATAAAGACTGGTCTATTTCCCTAAGAC
>JBAQLX010000052.1:0-2322 GCA_049302315.1 Desulfosporosinus sp. | reverse complement strand
TTGGAATATCTGTGGCGCGGCAAATAATGATCTTGACCTTACTCTCCTGAAGATCATAGAAAAGCTTGCGGGAATCTTCGTTAACATGGCTGCATTCTATCCCAATACGACTCAATAGTTGGATGGAGTCAATCAGTAACTTTCCTTTAGGCAACGCAATTGTTAAAAACCCTTGTTCCACCAGGTTATCCCCTTCCTGTACCCCGTAAAACTAAAGCATAATGAGTGTCACATTATAATTCATCACTTTAATCAATTAAAGTATTATATTGTTTATTATAACTATGTCCTTTTACTCTGGCAACCCCTTAATGTAAACAACAGAGCTGTCCAGTCCCTTATCAATATTTGACCACCTTTGACCACCTTTTTTTCCCCCATTTATGGAAATAAGTATATCTCGTTCAAGATCAATGTTATAATATTCTGAGAATCTTTTACCCACAGTTATATCATTAAACCTAAAATTACTCGAACAATGAGAGGGGAATTCCTATGATAAAATATTTTGAACAAATAGTTCCTTTACTTCACGCTACTGCATTTGGTAAGGGAACAACAGCACTCTACGACCGGGAAAAATATCTATTTGTATTGCATGGAACAATAATTAATATACCCGCTAAAGCCGGTGACAAATTGGATCCTCAGAGTAATTCCTCCAAAGTGATTCAGTCTGGTAAACCGATTACCGGAGAAGTAATGTCTCAAATTTTGGGTATTCCTTACTTTGTTGCTACCTTTCCCATTATTATTGAAGGTGAGGTTATTGGTGGCATTATTGTTGCGATTCCAACGGAAATGAACCATATTAGCAACGAGCTACGTGAAACCTCCGGTACGCTAGCCAGTTCTTTAGAGCAAATTTCAGCTGCAATTCAACACATTGCCGCCTCAGCCCAAATTCTGGCCAATGCCGGACAGACAGTAGCAGAATCTTCGCAAAATATTCATCAGAAAGCCGAGGAAACCGAGAAGGTTGTTCACTATATTGATTCAGTGGCTACTAATACAAAACTCTTAGGACTCAATGCCTCTATTGAAGCAGCCCGGGCCGGAGAAGCCGGACGTGGTTTCGGCGTGGTTGCTAATGAAATTCAAAAGATGGCGGTTTCCAGTGCAGGTTCGGCAAAGGAAATTCGCACAATCATTCTGGGAATTCGCAATCTAATCGGCGGAATGGTCAATGAATTAAGTAAATTTGGTGATCATACTCAAGAAGTATCCGCATCGATCGAGGAAATTGGAGCTTCAATTTCCTCTCTAGTGGATGTTTCCCAACATCTTAACGATTTGGCTACTAAACTTTAACACACAAGTGATGATTAATTTCCCATCTCAATCCCCAAGTTACGTGCCGCGATCAGCAAAGGATCGGTTAAGGGCACTTGTTTAAGCTTATCGACCGCTTCGTGGAGAGGAACCCGCACTATTTCTCTACCCCGAAGAGCGACCATGATCCCAAATTCCTCTTCGATCGCTGCCCCAACCGCGACAACACCATATAGGGAAGAGAGCACTCGATCATACGAAGTGGGGGACCCTCCACGCTGGAGATGTCCGAGTACCGTCACTCGCGTTTCCATTCCATATTGTTCTTCGAGTTCATTGCTTATTTTGGCGCCAATACCTCCCAACTTAATCGGATCGAAGCGTCCCGAGACCAGTCGCTCGACCACAATTTCGCCACCCAGAGGTTTAGCGCCTTCAGCCACAACAATGATACTAAATTTCTTCCCTTGTTTGGCCCGTTGTTGGATGGCTTGCGCCACCCGATTAAGATTATACGGAATTTCCGGAATTAAGATCGCGTCTGCTCCTCCGGCGACACCTGCATACAAGGCAATCCAGCCTGAATAGCGCCCCATTACTTCGAGAACCATGACCCGGTGATGGGATTCCCCCGTGGTGTGGAGACGGTCAAGCGCCTCCGTGGCTGTTTCCACTGCTGTCTGAAAGCCAAAGGTTTGATCGGTAGCCATCAAATCATTGTCAATCGTTTTTGGAATTCCGATCACATTGAGTCCTAGATTCGCCAGCTTAAGAGCGATATTTAAACTACCGTCCCCTCCGATCGCTATTAAGGCATCTACATCGCATTCTTTTAAATTTCGTATTACATCGCCTGAACGGTCTAGTATTTGATCTACCCCATTTACTTTCGTTTCATAAGCAAAGGGATTATCCCGATTTGTTGTTCCAAGAATCGTCCCGCCGCGTGGTAAAATACCCGAGACATCCTTTAAAGTCAAGGGCATGAAATCTCCTTCTACCGCTCCATGATAACCGTCCTTAATTCCAAGCACTTCTAACCCATAATGG
>JBAQLX010000051.1:0-2239 GCA_049302315.1 Desulfosporosinus sp. | reverse complement strand
AATTTCATTTTTGTTGTCAAAATCGAATTCCCAGCCATTTTGAGTTAGTATCTCATAGAGCGCCCGAAACAAGGACATGGTTACCATCCTCCAATATCTGAGCTTCTTGCATACAGATTCAACGTGGAGGCGGTTAATTCCTTCCCGTAAGGGGATGCTTATTCAAAAATATACTTTCCGGAAAAAAGAGGCTTTTTAGGTAAGATCGCGAATAAGATTGAGATAATGATCTCTTGGGAGGGATTATATTTGTGCATTCACTAAAACATAAAATTCTTTTGCTGATGATTAGTTCACTGTGTGTTTTAGCTGTGAGTTTTATCGTTGTATTCGGGTGGCATATGCGCGTACGGGCGGTGGATGCAGCAATTGTTAAAGCAAATACAGATTTAGCAACGGGTATGGAAATCATTAATCTCACTAACCCTGACCCTTGGCATGTACAAGATGGAACTCTTTACAAAGGACAAACTCAAATTTCCCAAAGCACAGAACTTGTTGATCATATAGCTGACTTAACCGACGATACAGTAACTATATTTCTCGGAGATACCAGTGTCGCTACCTCTGTGCGTGGTGCAAATGGAGAAAGGGCGATTGGAACAAAGGTGTCGGATATTGTTGCGCAGACTATCTTAAAAAATGGCAAGATTTACCTCGGTGAAGCGAACGTCGTTGGGGAGCTTTATCAGACGGCCTACGAACCCATTCGTGATATAAAAGGGGATATTATCGGAATTTTTGGCGTTGGAATTTCTCGAAGTTATGCGCAGGAGTTTATCGTTTATTCGTCAATCCGATTGGCTTTGCTCGGCTTGGGATTGACCCTAATTGTTGGTTTAGTAACTTATTTTTTTATCTGGAAAGTTGTTATTCGTCCACTACATATAACTAAGTATGGGACGCGTGAAGTCGCCATCGAACATGTTGCTGAAGAAGTCAATGTAACTAGCCTTAAAGAGATCGGTGACTTGGCGGTCGCTTTTAATCAAATAGTGGAACGGTTGGAAGGCATAGCTGAAGAAATGAGTAGAGTTATTATGCCAAAAGTCACAGAAGTGGAGTTTATACCTTCGGCGGATGTCATAATAGAAGAGGCTGATGGAATCTTAGATGATCTTATCAAGCAATGTTGCCTTCGACAACAAGGTTTGCCAAAAGGGTTGAATCAACTCACGCTTAAGCAAATTGTCTCTTTTTTACGCAAGACGAACGAACAGGTTTCGGCGGAAAATGTCGCGGAGGGGGTTAATCTTACAAGGGTAACAGTTCGTAGATATCTGGAATTTCTGGAACAATGTGGATTTTTGACAACAGAGTTAAAGTACGGAACAGTAGGGAGACCGGTTAAACTGTTTCAGCCGGTACGCGATTTAGCACAACAATAGGTTAAAGATCTCATTATCCGTGGCTGCAGGGACACTCGTCCATCCGGCATCTTACCATCCTTGGTGATGCTCTAATCTCGAACATCCTGTTCGAGTCATGGACAGCACTACAAATCCCGAACGTCCTGTTCGAGTCTCGGCCAGTGCCTTAAGGCTTGGTGCCAGCCAACTTTTTATTTAACATTATGACTTTCTTTATTTACTTAATGAACACAATGGTGGACTAAATATGCGAAATGAGATAAACTGTGATAGGGTTTGAATAAGAAGATTCAAAGAAATGTATAAGGTATAAGCTTAATATTTGAATTTTCGAATGAAAGGACGGAAGATAACAAAAGACATAAAAGGAAAGGACATAGGTATGGTTGAAGCAATTTATAGGTTTGCTCTTGTATGTTGTTTTTTAAGAAGGGAAACTGGTCCACCTCTAAGGAGACCCGGATAATCCGACCAATTAAGGAATGCTTTGTCCAAAGGCAGCCAGCTTGGAACAGGTACTACGTGAAGAATTAAGGTAGATGTTTATTTGGATCCAGTGCGGCTTTAGTATTTTTGATTGCAGCTTTGTTAAAATATTGTCAGCATCAATTCGGCCTTGAGGGAGGTGAGGAAGTGCTGTCAATGCTTTCAAGTACAAGGGGTTTAAACAAATTATAACCCGTTGCATGTAAGTGTATTTCCATGCGCTGGCGGTTCATAGTAATGGCTATCTCACATTTCGGCCTTTGAACCACTACTATTGAACCCTGATTTGCCATCCCGAAGACTTGTTTAGCAATAACTTTACTAAAAATTTAATATTTTTAAACTTAGCTCCCAAGCTACTTCACCTAAAGCTACGGCCACGG
>JBAQLX010000050.1:0-4878 GCA_049302315.1 Desulfosporosinus sp. | reverse complement strand
ATTCTAATACATAATGTGTACTTATGCATTAGTTTTTTAGATAATATATATTTTATTATTGCCACAATCTCCTAATAAGCATCATAATCAGATTTATTAGTTTAATTATGATCTTAATTTGCGATTTATGACTCTTGAGTATATTTATCTTTAGTTGAACGAGTTCACTTAAATTATCCCATAAAAATTGGTTTTCCAATTATTTCATTAAAAAACATTGATTTTTATGGTATAATCTACATATCTCGATTATCTCGATTGGGGAAAGGATGAACTTAGTGAAAAAGATAATATTTACGATAATTACATCGCTTGCTATAATATTAAGCTTACCTTTAATAACAAATGCTAGTCCGTTAGTTTTCCCCGCAGAGCGTATTTCTGGACAAGACAGGGTTGAAACGGCTCTTAAAATATCTCAAAAAGGATGGGACTCAGCTCAAACGGTTATTTTATGTGAATACTCAGATTACCCGGATGCCATAGCCTCAACCCCTTTTGCATTGAGCTTAAACGCTCCAATTTTGCTTACCAAAGGAGACTCAATTGATCCCCGTGTTCTCAACGAGCTGACTCGCTTAAAGCCTCAAAAAATCATTCTTCTGGGCGGAATCGTTTGTTTACAACCTTCTATTGAAAAAGAGCTGGATACATTAGCTTTACCATGGGAACGTATTGGCGGAGCGGATCGTTATGAAACGTCCATTCTTCTTGCTAAACATCTATCGAGTGATTCACTCATTCTTGCTAACGGAGATGATTTCCCGGATGCCTTATCCGCCGCGACCTTTGCCGGGATTAAACAAATCCCTATCGTTCTTACATCAACAACACTTCCCAATTCCGTAATTCAATACTATCAAGAAACCGCACCTAAGCATTTATTTGTGATCGGCGGAGAAGTCGTCATCCCTTCCGCCGAGTTAACTAAAAATAAGTTTACGATTGAAACTCGTTTGGCAGGTTTGGACCGCTACGAAACCAATGCCAAAGTCACATCCTATATGAAAGACACTTATGAATCGGATGATCTTTTCTTAGCCTCTGGCATCACATTTCCTGATGCCGTAGCCGGCGCCATACTTGCTTCTAAATTCAGGGCCCCCCTTTTACTAACTGAAAAGGAAGATATTCCGCCCTCCGTCTATACCCTCATGCGAGAACATATGAAAATTGAACCCCCGACTGAGAGTACTAATGAAGGTACCTCCAACAATCAAACTCAAAAAGGGACCATCACCGCTTCAGGTGGCTTAAATCTCAGAGATACCCCTTCATCAACAGGAATAGCGCTAGTTACCATTCCGAAAGGGACGACGGTTGATCTTATTCTAAAGCAAGATCAATGGTATAAAACAACATATCAATCCAAAACGGGTTGGATTTTTGCTGAATATGTTAGTCCTGCCACAACGTATAATGTCAATTCTACGACCAACATTGATTTAGGTGTGAATGGCACAGTGTATATACTTGGCGGAACAGCCATTATTAGTACTAATTCTCAAAACATTATTGAAGGAAAAACTTCTTCAAAATATAAAGATAATCTTAAAGACTTCCCCCCACTTCCCTCAGAAATCAAAAAACCGGATCCTCCCTCAAGGGGTGAAGATGTCATTACTCCTCCGCCTATCCAGATTTACGACCCTTCCAAAGAAGTTCTCGTTAATCCTTTTCAAGGGATCCCCGCTAACGCCTTAGCGGGCAAGACGGTTTTGATTGACCCTGGTCATGGAGGACCGGATAAAGGGGCACCCGGGCCAAATGGTACTTATGAAAAAAATATCAACCTGGCTATAGCTCTTGCCTTAAATGATATTTTAAAACAAGCAGGCGCCAAGACTATCTTAACCCGAGATAAAGATGTATCTCCAGCAGCAAATTATTCTGAAATAGAGGACCTTGAAGCCCGGGTGAACATCGCCAATCAAACAACGGCCAACCTATTTATCAGCATCCATAATAACTCCTGCTCAAACCCCGAAGCTCAAGGCACAGAAACTTATTATTCTGAAGATAATCCTCAAAATCCGGAAAGCGTACACCTTGCCAACAGCATTCAAACTGCCGCCATCGACACACTTAAAACAAAAAATCGCGGAATCAAAGAAGCAAGATTTTATGTTTTACACAATACCACCATGCCTGCTATTTTATTTGAGACCGCCTTTATTTCCAATCCTTATGAAGAAGCCAGGTTACAAAACCAGACATTCCGGAAAAACGTTGCCGCCGCCATCTTCCAAGGCATCTATAATTATTATAAAAACCCTCTGCCAAAAGATTAAGCCGGTATTCCTGCGAACTTCTTTCAAAAAGCAATCACGACATTATATAAATTTGATGAGTTTATATCTTCATTTTGTGATAGTATATCAGTACGCACCATCCCTCACCAAGAGATTTCGGGCGGTCTCTTTGCTCAGTTTCATAATTACCTTTCGGGCGAACCCTACAAAGCTATTCTGCACTATTTTGTGTAATATGTCTCCTTCCTCCATTAAAATGAACAGGTTTAATAATTTAACAGGAAAAAACAGGGGTTAAAGAAGCCTTCTTGGGAACGGACCGTATACTATATAAGGAATTGGTATTCAACAATTTAACCAAAGGAGATAATGTTTATGTTTAAATTTCATGAAATCAAACCAGAACTTATTGAACAAAGTTCGTTTAAGTTAATAGGTCAGGATTGGATGCTTATTACAGCTGAAAAGGATGGAAAGGTCAATACGATGACTGCCTCTTGGGGTGGTTTTGGTGTAATGTGGGCAAAAAATGTCGTCTACATTGTGATCCGTCCACAACGCTACACCAAGGAGTTTGTAGATAACTCCGACACATTTTCACTTACTTTTTTGGATAACAGTTTTAGAAAAACATTAAGTTACCTTGGAACAAAGTCGGGCAGAGATGAAGACAAAATTAAGAATTCCAACCTAACGCTGCTTTATAGCGATGAAATTCCGTATTTTGGAGAAGCAAATATGACCATTCTCTGCAGGAAACTTTATGCCCAAAAGTTTAAGCCCGAGTGCTTTATTGCGCAAGAACTAAACGAAAAATGGTATCCTAATGTCGACTATCACACATTATATATTGCAGAAATTACAAAAATTCTTGTCAAAGAGTAGCCAAAAAGCCCCTCCCACGAATAGCTCACCTTCCCCAAAACAAAAACAACATATCCTTTATCCGATTGTTTAATATCTCTGTAAACTTTCTTTTCATGAAATCATTCTCATAGACCGTACTGCAAATCTTAAGCCATTCTCCTTTAGAAACTCCCAGCTGATCTTCTAACATAGATATGTCAGCTTCTTTCGATTTTTCATACGTATCAACCATGTATTTACCAAGTTCAAAAGGGGATTTGAAAACTTCGATATATGAGAATATTTCCAGATCCTTGTTCCATCGCTCATTGTAGTTCACCATGAACTTTTTGAGTTCATCAAAGCAGTTTTCGCCGTCACAATTCCAAAGCTCTCTGATCTGGCTGCTGAATTCTCTCATTTCGGGAATCAAATCTTTCTGGCTGCATTTTTCGGAATCAGTCATTATATCCAGCATTTCATCAAGATCACCTTGCATAAGTAATTCTGTCTCATTAGACAAGAAAGAAACAAATGCCATTGACATAAAAATATAATTCAAAAAGCCAAGCAGAGCTTCATTATTGGGAAAGTGCAGCCATCTTTCGTAACTTCCTCCATGGCAGTTTATAATAACCCCATGGAAGAATACCGATTCCTCAGTAATTGAATCATTAGCAAATGGATTGACACCTTTGTACTTCTTTACAATGTTCTCCCAGTAGTAATAATTATCATATTTACTCTTCAAGATATCACCCCCGATTATTCCTATTAGAAAATTTATAGATTTATTTCACCCGGAACATCCCTTAACTTTCCGGGTATAAGTGGGCGATTACTCCCTTGCCATCTTAGCCTGATTATGCCATAATCTACGTCTCCTCTATAATTTCACTACATCAACCGACAAAAGGTTCACATCTTACATCCAGGCGGATAGATTGGTATTGCCAAGGAAGTTACACAAAATGTCAAACCGCAGATTCCTTTCCTTCTACCCATGAAGTTCCATAAATCTTCACTCTTATTGTGATTCTACATCAGTTACCAAATTCCTCCACCACATTGCATAACAAACTAAAAACTTAATTATTCCGCGTCACTACTTCACGCAAAACGACTAAGCTTAGTATCACATTTCCAGACGTACATTTGAAAGCTTTGGTAAAACAAATAGTTGCCTGCCATAAATGAAAAGGTGCTGTTGCACAATGAACTGAAAATCATAGTGCAGCAGCGCCTTTTCTATCTAAATATCTTTTCAGCCCTACTCCTCCTACAAGAATACAGGTGTCTGCATCTCCACCACGACCCAACGTTTTCGGCGGGTGAAATCTCCACCTTTAACAAAATCTATAAATCATAGCCCTTAGCATCAGCTTGAATTACTAATACCGAGTACTGTAAGAGAACACATCACATCTCGCAAGTAACGTACTCAATAATTTATGTTATCTCTTCAACGAGCCATTCGTTATCACCATATTTGATAAAATAATAACCATTCCGCTCGATCGCGTTTTTACATAACTCACAATAGGAAGGACGAGACAGTTTCGTATCACTCTGCCAGAACAGAGAGATGTAGGGGATATTGTTTTTCATGATAATATTACCCGGGGGCAGGGGAAATATTCGGCCATCATTAAGCTGTATCATAAGCCGACCTACCTGCTCGGTTACCGATTGTACGAAAAAAGGAGCGTCCTCCACCCTCACAGGGTACAATTGATTCTGCATATCTATATGATATTTATCATGACCATCTTTTTTTAGA